>NZ_JBEYTW010000007.1:0-169705 GCF_040643275.1 Spirillospora sp. NPDC047418 | reverse complement strand
ACCGATCTGCGCACGGGCCGGCGCCTGCCCCGGCGCCGCGGCGGAGAAGGGCCGCGGCGAACGGGAGTCGGGACGCCGAGCGGCGGCCCCGGCGGCCGGCACCGCCGGGGCACGCCCGGAAGCGCCGCCGTCCTGGGTGGGACGGATGACGGCGGCGGGAGCGGCTCGGGAGAAAGTGTCCTAGAGATTAGAAAACTCTGTCCACTTGTTTGCAAGAACATCTTGAGATAAGTTCAGGGGGAAATGTCATCATTTCCCGTTGGATTGGCCGTACGGCCATTTCCGCGGGACGGCGGAACAGGTTGCCATGTCCCTCACCGTGCCACCGAGTCTCGATGCCCTTGTGGATTGCCCGGCAGGGTTGCTCGACATGACGTTCGATCAGCTGCGGACCCTCCTGGTGGTGTACGAGACGGGGTCGGCGCTGCGGGCGGCGCGGGTCCTGGGGCGCGAGCAGTCCAGTGTGCAGAAGCAGCTCGACATCCTGAACCGCAATAGCCAGACCCTGTGCGGCGAGGTGCTGACCGTCCGGCAGGGGCGCGGCAGGGACTACCTGTTCACCCCCACGGGCGAGACCACTGTCGAGCGGGCGCGCATGACGTTCGACAAATGGCTGGAGTCCATTCATCTGAGCCGGCGCCGCCTCGGGCGGATGCTGACCGTCGGCACCACCGAGTTCACGCTGCCGATCGTGTCCCGGGCCTGGAACCGGGTCTCGGAGGAGTTCCGGCAGCGGGAGGTCGAGTTCAAGGTCGCCCACGTCCGCACCAAGGACGTGTGGTCACGCCTGGAGAACCGGCAGGTCGACCTCGTGTGCGGGAGCATCGTCAGCACCCTGGAGGGCGACCTGCGCCTGAAGGAGTACGAGGTCATCGAGTACGCGCGGGGCCAGGCGCTGCTGCTGACGAACCTGCCGGAGAGCGAGCTGCCGGACATGCCGGTCGAGACGAGCGGGCTCGGGCGCGTCCCGCTGGTGCTGCCGCCCGCCGGCCTGGTCGCCGACCTGCTCGCCACCTGGTACGGGACGAACTTCCGGGACCGGCTCAACATCGTCGCCGACATCGACGACGTCCACTACGGGCTGTCGCTGCTGCGGTCGGGGTTCGTGCGCGGCTGCATGGTCGTCACCGGGTCGATCGGACGCGGCATGGCCGCCCAAGAGGACCCCGACGCGGCCCCTCTGCGGGCCATCCGGCTGCACGACGACCTGGAGCCCAAGGCCGAGTTGATGACCGGCGCGTTCGTCCGGCGCGCCGACCTGGAGCGCTACGACGCGGGCCACCCCCTCAACCGCCTCTGGGCGGCGGTAAAGGAGGACGTCCGCACCTACACGCCCCTCGCCTGATCCGGGGGGGTTCCAGGGGGGCGCCCCCCTGGAACAGCACATCCCCTACTTGATCTGGTTGTCGACCACGTCGAGGGTGGGGCGGGCGCCCAGGTGCTTCATGGCCTGGGCGGCGAGGCGGCAGCCGGCGGTGAGGGCGTCGGCGGGCTGCTTGCCGTCCAGCCAGGGCGGCAGGAGGCCCGCGACGAACGCGTCGCCGGCGCCGGTGCCGTCGATGACCTTGTCGACGGGTTCGGCGGAGACGGTGACGGGCTCGGGACGGCCGTTGGTGTACCAGATGGCCCCGTCGGCACCGTTCGTGATGACGACCTGCGGATACCAGGCGGTCAGCACCTTGGCGGCCTGCTCGGCCGTGTCGCGGCCGGTGAGGATCTCGGCCTCTTTGGCGTTGACGACGAGGAGCCGCGCGCCCTGCGTCCACTCGAGGAAGGGCTCGGCGCCCATCCGCTTGAGCGGGGAGGACGAGCCGCCGTCCACGGAGACGGACATCTGCGCCTGGCGGGCGAGGTCCAGCGTGTGGATGGCGGCCTTCCGGGAGCCCTCGTTGATCAGCGCGTAGCCGGACAGGTGCAGGTGGGTGCCCTGCGTGAACAGGTCCTTGCAGCGCTCGATGTCCTCGGGGAGGAGCGCACCGTTGGCGCCGGGATCGGACAGCATCGTCCGGTCGCCTTTGTGCGTGACCATCACCACGCAGGTACCGGTGGGACGTTCCTGGTCCATGACGAGGCGGGCGTCGACGCCGTACCCCATCATCTCCATATCCCGGTTCCGGCCCGCGATATCGGAGCCACGACGACCGACGAACGCGGTGTCGACTCCTTCCAGGGCGAGCCAGGCCGCCACATTGGCGCCCGAACCACCCCCGTGGGTCGTCACGGCGGCGGGCGTGTCGCTCCCCTTAGCCAAGGGGAACGCGGCACGTGCCACGGTGTCTGTCATAAGATCGCCGACCACGACCACGCGCGTCATGGAGTCATCACCTCGATCAACACGGCCCGCGCGAGCGGCAACACTGGGCGTGGGTTGACCGTAACAGCTCCTGAGCCCGGATTAGGTCTCGAACGCGCAGCGAAACCCGGGGAAGCCCGTTTTTTCCCGCGCGG
This sequence comes from Spirillospora sp. NPDC047418, assembly GCF_040643275.1. Lineage (NCBI taxonomy): Bacteria > Bacillati > Actinomycetota > Actinomycetes > Streptosporangiales > Thermomonosporaceae > Spirillospora > Spirillospora sp. NPDC047418. The sequence continues at coordinate 167,257 of NZ_JBEYTW010000007.1, read as the reverse complement.
GGCCTGGGGGGGTCCGTGCCTTACCCTCGGGTACGTGACCGAGGGTTATCCGGATCAGTGGGAGGCCGACGTCGTCCTGAGCGACGGCGGGACGGCCCATCTGCGTCCCATCCGGCCCGATGACGCCGGCCTGCTGCGCGCGTTCCACGCGCGGCTCTCCCCGGAGTCGATCTACTACCGGTTCTTCTCGCCGCGCCCGCACCTGTCGGACCGTGACGTCGAGCACTTCACGACCGTCGACTACGACCGGCGTGTCGCGCTGATCGCGACGATCGCGGGGGTGATGGTGGCGGTCGTCCGCTACGACCGGCTGGGCGAGCGGCCCGAGACGGCGGAGGTGGCGTTCCTCGTGGAGGACGCGCACCAGGGCCGCGGCCTCGGCGCGGTGCTGCTGGAGCACATCGCGGCGGCGGCGCGGGAGCGCGGTGTGCGGCGGTTCGTGGCGAGCGTGCTGCCCGACAACCGGCGGATGACGCGGGTGTTCCGGGAGGCGGGCTACCGGGCGGAGCAGCGGTTCGAGGAGGGCGTGATCGAGCTCGTCCTCGACCTGGAGCCGACCGACACCTCGCTGGAGGTCATGACGGCCCGCGAGCACCGGGCCGAGTCGCGGTCGATCCAGCGGCTGCTGTTCCCGGGGTCGGTCGCGGTGATCGGGGCGAGCCGCGCGGAGCACAGCGTCGGGCAGACCGTCCTGCGCAACCTGCTCGGCGGCGACTTCACGGGGCCCGTCTACCCGGTGCATCCGACGGCGGTCGCGGTCGCGGGGGTCCGCGCGTACGCGTCCGTGCTGGAGATCCCGGACGATGTGGACCTCGCCGTCGTCGCCGTCCGCGCCGACGCCGTCCACGAGGTCGTGGAGCAGTGCGCGGCCAAGGGCGTGCGCGGGCTGGTCGTGGTGTCGTCCGGCTTCGGTGAGGTCGGTGAGGAGGGACGCGCCGCCCAGAAGGAACTGGTGAGCCTCGCGCGCGCCTACGGGATGCGTGTCGTCGGCCCCAACTGCCTCGGCATCGCCAACACCGACACGGACGTGCGGCTCAACGCGACCCTGGCGCCGACCATGCCCGGACGGGGGCCGGTGGGCTTCTTCTCCCAGTCCGGTGCGCTGGGCATCGCGATCCTGCAGCGGACGGCCGAACGCGGCCTCGGCCTGTCGACGTTCGTGTCGGCGGGGAACCGGGCGGACGTCTCCGGCAACGACCTCATGCAGTACTGGGAGGAGGACCCGGCGACCAAGGCCGTCCTGCTCTACCTGGAGTCGCTGGGCAACCCCCGCAAGTTCGCGCGGCTGGCGCGCAGGCTGGGCCGCCGCAAGCCGATCGTCGCGGTGAAGAGCGGACGCAGCACGCAGGGCGTCCCGCTCGGGCACGCCGCGCAGGCCCTCACGCTGCCCGACCACGCGGTCAGCGCGCTGTTCGAGCAGGCCGGCGTCATCCGGGTCGAGGACCTGGCGGAGCTGTTCGACGTGGCGCAGGTGCTGGCCTACCAGCCGCTCCCGGCCGGCGACCGCATCGCGATCATCGACAACTCCAACTCGCTCGGGCTGCTGGCGCAGGACGAGGCCGTCGCGCTCGGCCTGGACGTCCGGCCGCGCATCGACCTCGGCCCGCGCGCCGACGCCGACGACTACGAGGCCGCCCTCGCCGGCGCGCTCGCCGACGACATGGTCGACGCCGTCGTCGCGCTGTTCACCCCGCCGACGATCGGCGGGTACGACGTCCGCGTCCCGCAGAAGATCCTCCGGCTCGCGGGCGGCAGCGGGAAGCCGATCGTGGCGACCTACCTGGGCAGCGAGGGCATGCCCGCCGAACTGCGCGTCCCCGGCCCGGACGGCATGCCCGCCGAGGGCTCGGTGCCGTCCTACACCTCGCCGGAGGACGCCGTCCGGGCGCTGGCGTACGTGATCAGGTACGCGCAGTGGCGGCAGCGGCCCGCCGGGCGCACACCCGTGTTCGAGGACGTCGACCGCGCCCGCGCGCGCGGCCTGGTCGCGGGCTGGCTCGGCGACGGCGACGGCGGCCCGGTGGACGTCCCGCCGAAGCAGGCCGCGGAGCTGCTCGCCTGCTACGGCATCGAGGTCGCCGAGGGCGGCGACGGGGTGCCGACCCGCATCGTGGTCAGGGAGGACCGCTCGTTCGGCCCGCTGATCTCGTTCGGCATCGCCGACGAGACCGCCGACCTGCTGGACGACCGCGCCTACCGCCTGTCGCCGCTCGCGGACGTGGACGCCGCCGAGATGATCCGCGCGATCCGCACCGCGCCGCTGCTGCTCGGCCACCGCGGCGCCGAACCCGTGGACGTGGCGGCGCTCGAGCAACTGCTGCTGCGCGCGTCCCGCCTCGGCTACGACCTGCCCGAGGTGGCGCGCCTCGAACTGGACCCCGTCATCGCGGACGGGAGCGGCGCCACCGTGTGCGAGGTGGCGCTCACACTGGAGCGCCCCCTCGGCCCCCGCACCGAAATGGGCCCCCGCCGCCTCTGACCCGCTCTGTTTCTGACCCGCGCCGCCTTTGACCCGCGTCGGCTTTGACCCGCGTCGGCTTTGGCCCGCGTCGGCTTTGGCCCGCGCCGGCTTTGACCCGCGCCGTGTCTGGCCTGCGCCGTGTCTGGCCTGCGCCGTGTCTGGCCTGCGCCGTGTCCGACCCGTGCCTTCTCTGGCCCGGGTCGGCGGGAAGTCAGCCGGGTGGGCTTGGTGGGTGGGGTTCTGGGGTCGGCGGGACGGGGTCGGGTTCGGGGCCCGGCGGGATCGGCTCCGGTGGCGGCGCGGGAGGCGTCGGGTCCGGGGCCGGGCCGGGCGGGGTGGGCTCCGGCGGCGGGCCGGGCGGGACGGGTTCGGGCGACGGGCCCGGCGGGACGGGGCCGGGCGGCCGCGGCCCGGGACCCGGATACGGGCCGGGCGGCGGCTCGGGCGGTACCGGCGGCTGCGGTGTGGGGGCCGGGTCCGGGGTGGGCGGCGGCACCGGAGGCGGGCTCGGCAGTGGATGCTCGTCCATGCCCTGCCCCTACCCCGCGGGCGCGCGGATGACCGCGCGGCCGGGCGGTCATGTGCGCGGCCGCCCCGGACAGGGCAGGATGGGGCCATGAGGGAAACCCGAGCGACCGCAGGCGGGTTGCGCACGGCGATCGAGCGCAGCGGTTACTACCCGGCCCTGGTCGCGGACGCGGTCGAGTCGGCCGTCGGCGACGAGCGCGTCGTCGCGTACGTCGTTCACCACGAGGCGACATTCGACCCCGCGATGGAGGTGCGGCGGCACGTGACGGTGCTCGTGCTGTCCGCGAGCCGGCTGCTGGTGTGCCATACCGACGAGCACCCGCCCGGAGAGGGCATGGCCCAGCCGCACGCGTCCACCACCACCGAGGCCGTCAAGCTGGAGCGCGTCCAGTCGGTCGCGGTGACCCGGGTCGTCCCGGACCCCGCGTCCTACGTGCCGGGGGTGCCGCCCACCGAGGTCGTGCTGACCATCGGCTGGGGCGCCATCGCCCACATCGACCTCGAACCGGCGACCTGCGGCGACGAGAACTGCGAGGCCGACCACGGCTACACCGGCAGCGTCACCGCCGACGACCTGTCCCTTCGGGTCAGCGAGGCGGCGGACGGCGCGGACGCGGTCGGCCAGGTGCTGGCCTTCGCCGAGGAGCTGTCCGAGGCGACCGCCCGGTGACGGGGGCGGTGAACCGGCCGTCCGTTCCGCGGTACGGGGCCGGGGCGCTCTCCGATGTGCCCACCTCGGTGCTGGCGGGGATGGGCGTCCCGGACACGGTGAACGTGCTGGGAGTGCCCGAGGTGCCGCGCGCCTGCGTCCTGATCGTGGACGGGCTCGGCTGGGAGCAGCTCAGGGCGCACCCCGACGAGGCGCCGTACCTGAACGCGATGGACGGCGGCCCGATCACCGCCGGGTTCCCGGCGACGACCGTCACCAGCCTCGCCTCGCTGGGGACGGGCGCGCCGCCCGGCGGGCACGGCCTGCTCGGCCTGCAGGTCGCGATCCCCGGCACGGGCAGGCTGCTGAACTGCCTGCACTGGAAGGGCGACGACCCCGACCCGGCGACGTTCCAGCCCGTCCCGACCGCCTACGAGCGGGCGGCGGCGGACGGTGTCGAGACCGGCTACGTGTCGCTGCGCCAGTACAAGAGGTCCGGGCTGAGCCGCGCGACCGCCCGCGGCGCCGACTACCTGTCCGCCGACGGGCTCGGGCAGCTCGTCGGCCGCACCGAGGCGGCCCTGCGCCGCGGCGACCGCGCGTACGTCACCGCCTACCACGCCGACCTCGACGGGACCGGTCACCGGTTCGGCGTCGACTCGGCCGACTGGCGGCACCAGCTGCGGTTCGTGGACATGCTCGTCCAGCAGATCGCGGCCGTCCTGCCGCCCGGTTCGGCCCTGCACGTGACGGCGGACCACGGCATGGTCGACCCGTCCGAGCGGGTGGACGTCGACGCCGTCCCCGAACTGCGGGAGGGGGTCGCCCTCCTCGGCGGCGACGCCCGCTGCCGCTACGTGTACAGCGAGCCCGGCGCGCAGGGCGACGTGCTCGCCGCCTGGACGGCCCTGCTCGGCGACCGGGCCTGGGTCGTCGAGCGCGAGCGGGCCGTGGCGGACGGCTGGTTCGGCCCGCTCGGCGACGGGATGGCGGACCGCATCGGCGACGTGATCGCCGTTCCGCACGGCGACCTCGCGATCGTCGCGTCCGAGCGGGAGCCCTGGCTGAACCGGATGGTCGGCATGCACGGCTCCCTCGTCCCGGCCGAGCAGCTCGTGCCGCTGCTCACCACGTCCCGCCCCTGACGCCCCGCCCTCGACGCCCCGCCCCTGAGACCCGCGGATGTGAGATGAACCAGGATTCGCCCCTCCCTAATCCGGGCATCGGCGGTCAAACTGGCCGTGTGCACCCTCTCATCGAAGTGCCCGCACTGGACCGGCTGCTGCGACGCCAGACGCCCGTGATCCTGCTGGACGTCCGATGGCACCTGGCGGGACCGCCGGGGATCGAGTCCTACCGCAAGGGGCACCTGCCCGGCGCCGCCTTCGTCGACCTCGACCGCGACGTGGCCGGGCCGCCCGGCCCCGGCGGCCGCCATCCCCTCCCCGAACCGGTCGCCTTCGAGACGGCGATGCGCCGCGCCGGCGTGTCGCAGGACGGCCTCGTCGTGGTCTACGACGACGCCGACTCCACGTCCGCCGCCCGCGTCTGGTGGTCGCTGCGCTACTTCGGGCACGAGCGGGTCCGCGTCCTGGACGGCGGCTACCGCGCCTGGACGGAGGCGGGCCACCGGGTGGACACCGCCGAACCCGAGGTGAAACCGGGCGACTTCATCGCCAACCCGGGCCGGCTGCCCGTCCTGGACGCGGAGGGCGCCGCCGAACTGGCCAGGGCGGGCGTCCTGCTGGACGCGCGCGCCGCCGAGCGCTACCGCGGCGACCAGGAACCGGTCGATCCGGTCGCCGGGCACATCCCGGGCGCCCGGAACGCCCCGACGTCGGGCAATGTCGGCGTGGACGGCCGCTTCCTGCCGCCCGAACTGCTGCGCGAGCGGTTCGCCAAGCTGGGCGCGACCGACGCCCTCGACGTCGGCGCCTACTGCGGCTCCGGCGTCACCGCCGCGCACGAGATCCTCGCCCTCAACCTCGCCGGCATCCCCGCCGCCCTCTACGTCGGCTCCTGGTCCGACTGGGTGACCGACCCGTCCAACCCCGTCGCCACCGGCGACACCTGACCGCCCACCACCCGCACCGCCCGACCGACCGCACCGCCCTGCCGCACTGTCCGGTCGGCCGTACCGCCTGGCCGGCCGCACCGCCCGCCCGGTCGGCCGTACCGCCCGCCCGGACGGACCGTCCGGCCACACCGGCCGCCCGGCCGTACCGCCCGGCCGTACCGCCCGGGCGGACCGTCGGCCGTACCGTCCGGGCGGTCGGTGTCAGCCGGCGCCCATGGTGAGGAAGCCGAGGGCGGCCGGGGTGCGGGGGAGGGCCGCGAGGGCGCGGGACGGAGGCTCGCCGGACGCGACGGCGGTGTGGAAGGCGGACATGAACTCCGGGGTGGCCTCGTCGCGGACGGGGGTGACGCTCGCGACCACCGTGGCGGTGCCGAGGGCGAGGAGGGCGCCAGCCATGCCGAGGACGGCGTCGCCCTCGTCGGCGCGGCCGATGTCGCAGGCGGACAGGACGATCAGGTGCGGCGGCACGGTCAGCTCGTCGAGGTCGTACACCATCAGCGGGCCATCGGCGAGGCGCAGCCGGGAGAACAGGGCGTTGCCGTCGCGGAACTCGCCGTGGGCGGCGATGTGGGCGAGGGCCGCGCCGTCCAGGGCGTCCCGGACGGGTTCGGCGCGCGCGTCGGGACCGGTGAGCAGGCGGGCCCGCGGATGCAGGGCGTGGAGGGCGGTGACCTCCCGGTCCGCATGATCCAGGTCGGGCCCCGCGACGAGCACCGTGTGCCCGCCGGACGGGGTCGCCGTGCGGGCCTGGAGCCACGCACCGGCCGACGGGACGATCGTGAACGGGCGCCCGGCCAGTGACGGGAGCGTCGCCCAGGGGAGGCCGTGCAGCGCGCCGGTCGGGGCGATGACGAGGTCCCGGTCGCCGAGGGCGGCGCGCATCGGGGCGAGGAGGAGGCGGTCGAGACGTGCGGCCGCGCCGGTGAGGGTGGCGAGCGACTGCGGGCAGTCCTTCTCGGCGAGGCGGCGTGCCGCGAAGCGGATCAGGCCGGTCTCGTGGTCGATGCCGTCGCATGGTCCGAGGGGGTGGCGGCGGGGGCGGCCGCCCGCGACGGTGACGGCGTGGAGTTCGCCGCCGATCGCCACCATCTCGACGAGGGCGCGGTCGCCGAGTGCCGCGGCGATCTCGGTGGCCTCGGCGGAGCGGGGCGGGGACGCGCCGGACGGGCGGCGCCGCGTCCGCGAGCGGATCCGCGCCTCCAGACCGGCCATGTCCGGCGAGAGCACCGACGGTACGCCGCCCCGCGCCGTGTCGGCCGTGTGCTCGGCGCTCAGGGCCCGGAGCGCGGCCAGCGCGGCGGCCCGCTCCGGATCCCGGGGCGGACGGACCCGGACCGGCCTGGCGATCGCCCGCCGCCGCTCCTCCACGGCGAGCAGTTCCCGCGCCGAACGGGCCAGGCCGAGGCCCAGCTCGGCCAGTTCGGCGGCGAGACCGGCCGCGCGGGCGCGGAGGTCGAGCGCACCGAGCGCCTCCGCGTGCTCCTCGGCCACCTGCAGACCGGCTCTGACCGCCGCCACCGCGCCCCCGTGGTCGTCGCGTCCCGCGCGTTCGAGGGCGAGGGCGTGCCAGGCGGCGATCCGGGTGGACGCACGGCCGCGCGAACGCCCGACGGCGGACAGCAGGTGCCCGGCGGGTCTGCCCAGCGTCAGGGCCACGCGCGCCGCCACGATGCGGGCCTCATCGGCGGCGTCGGACCAGCCGCCGTCCGCCAACCGCCCGGCCGTGGCCACCGTCGAGCTCAGCAGGACGGGAGAGCGTTCCCCGGACGCCCACCTCGCCTTGAGCAGAGTGTGCTCGGCCAGGAGCATCCATCCCGTTCGTTCCTGCTCGGCGAACGTGGTGCGGGCGTGCTCGGCCGCTTCCGTCGCCTGTTCGGGGTTGCCGTCGGCCAGTTCGGCGTTGGCCAAGAGCAGGAAGCCGTCCGCGACATCGCATCCGTAGCCGTTCGCCATGGCCTCCGCCAAGGCGGCCGTGAGGACGGGGCGTGCCTCGGCGGGCAGACCCGCCATGATGAGGGTCTCCGCCTGGTCGAACCGGCACTGGGCCAGGCGTTCACCGGCCAGGCCCGGTTCCGCCTCGGCGAAGAGGCGGAGCGCGCGCGGGACGTCCCCGCGCCGCGACACCACGAAGGCCAGGTTCCCCTTGGCCATGGCCGTCTGATGACGCAACCCGGACGCCTCGCCCACCGCGACGGCCTCCGACAGAGCGTCCTCCGCGCGGTCGTAGTCGCCGCGGAAGGCCAGCGCCAGACCCAGGTTGGTGAGGAGACCGTTCAGCACGGCCGGGTCGTGTCCTCGGCGTAGCCGGGGTAAGGCGTCCGCCGCCACTTCGCGTGCCTCGTCAAGGCGCCCTGCCCGCGCCAGAGCACACGCCTTGTTCGCGGCGAGACGGTCCGCGTCGGGACCGTCCAGAACGGGCTCGGCCTCACTGGCGCGGGCGAGCGCTCCGTTGACGTCACCTCGTGCGGTGAGCAGGCCGACGAGGTTCATCCGCACCTGCGCCGCCGCGTAGCCCTCAGCCAGGCGCAGCGCACGGTCCAGGTACGCGAGGCCCTCGTCCAGCCGCCCCAGCTCCTTGGCCGCCAGCCCGGCCACCCGCAGCGCCAGCACGACGTCACCACTCTCCAACAGGCCGCCGTCCCCCGGGACGCCGCTGGTCTCCAGCCGACTGCCGCTGCCCAGCACCCCGCCGCTGGCCAGCAGGCCGTCGGTTCCCAGCACCCCGCCGGTCCCCAGCACGTCGTCCGTTCCCAGTAGGCCGCCGCTTTCCGGCATGCTGCCGCTCTCCGGCAGGCCGCAGTCCTCCAGCAGGCCGCCGCTGCCCAGCAGGCCGCTGGCCTCGGGCGTTCCGTCGCTCTCCAGCAGGCCGGTGGGCTCTAGGAGGGCGCGTGCGCGTGTGTAGGCGGTTGCCGGGTCTATCGCGGTCATCCACAGCAGTGCCCGTTCGTTCCGCCCGGTCAAAGGCGGATCCAGCTCGTGACGATCGAGGAGCCGTCCTCGAGCCGGAAGACGAGGCTGACCACGCCCTGCGGGACGCGCGGGACGCGGAACAGCCCGGCCGGCTCGGCGTGCGCCGTGATCCCGTCCGGCGGCAGGTCCCGGTGCCGGACCTGGACGACCGCCGCCGCGGACGGGACGAGCCGCCCGGTGATCTCCCGCTCCCGGCCGTGCTCGGCCACCTCGATCTCCACCGCCCGGCCGGGGCACGCGAACGTCAGCGTCCGGCCCGCCGCGCCCCGCACGCCGGCCGCCGCCCGCACGGCCCGGTCGTGCGACAGCTCCGCCAGCTCCGCCGACGGCGTCCGCCAGGCGATCGACGCGCGGGCCGCCGCCAGGACGTCCGCCGGCACGGGGTCCAGGGCCTCGAAGGCGTCCCGGACCCCGGACATCAGCTCGTCGTCGTTCACGGGACGAGCCTCCGCAGCGCCTCCAGGCACCGCGCCCGCGTCGGGGCGACGCTGCCGACCGGGATGCCGAGCGCGGCGGCCAGCTCGGCGTGGGTCGGTGCCAGCGCGAACAGCCGCAGCAGCGTCCGGCAGCGCCGCGGCAGGGTGTCCAGCGCGGTGCCGACCCGGCCGAGCCGCTCGCGCGCCGCGGCGACCCGGTCGGGGCCGGGCTCCGGCTGCCGGGGCGCGGGCACCAGCGGCAGGTCGCGGCTGCGCCGCCGCACCAGCCGCAGGCTCTCGTTCCGCGCCGTCGTGGCCAGCCAGCAGCCGGTCGCCGACGGGTCGCGCAGCCCGTCGATCCGCTCCACCAGCCGCAGCCACGTCGTCTGCACCACGTCGCCCGAGTCGGCGTCGTTCAATCCGTGCGAGCGGGCGATCGACCACAGCAGCGCGCTGTGCCGCTCCACCAGCCGGGCCCAAGCGTCACCGTCGCCGTCGCGCGCCCGCACCACCAGCTCGTCCGTTCCGTCCCTGTGGGCCACCGAAGTCTCCTCCCGAGGCCCCCCGCTTTGCTCACCCTATGCCATGGCGTGCTGACAGTCAGTACCTTTGGCGGAGTCGACGACCACGCCCAGATCCGGCAGGACGCGATGCGAGCCCGGATCGAGGACGAGGTCCGCAGCCGTGGGCGCGTCGACGCCCTCCGCCGCCGCCCGTCCGGCGATCCGGCCCGCGACCATCGGCGCCGCGAACGACGTCCCGCTCCACGTCGCGTAGCCCTGGAACAGGTCGGGGTCGACGCCGTCCACCGGCGGCCGCGTCCCGTCGAACGACACGAACGTGCTGGACACGTCCACGCCCTGCGCGCACGCGTCCACCCACCAGCCGTGGTTGGAGAACCAGGCCCGGTCGGCACCGTCCAGCGCCGCGACGCCGATGACGGGCTTCATCGCGGCGGGCCAGAACGGGCGGTCGGTCGCCGCGTTGCCCGCGCACGCCACCACGACCGTCCGGCGGCCGAGCGCGGCGACCGCCTGCGCGAGCACCGGCGACGGGCGGTCGTCGTAGGTGTGGCAGCCGAGGGAGAGGTTGACGACGTCCGCGCGGCCCTGCTCGGCGATCCGGTGCAGGGCCCTGATCACCTCCAGCTCGTCGCCGACCCCGTCGCCGCCGATGACCCGGCGGGCCCGCAGCCGCGCCGCCGGCGCCTGGGCCAGCACCACGCCCGCGATGAACGTCCCGTGCCCGGCCTGCGCGTCCAGGTCGAAGTCGAGGTCGGCGTCGAGGACCTCCGCGACCTCGGCGCGCTGCTCGCGGTACCAGCCGGTGTCCGCGTACCAGGGGTGCGGCGACAGGCCCGTGTCCAGGATCGCGACCGTCACGTCCCGGCGCGCCGGGACGGCCGCCCGCGGCGCCGGCAGGGGCGCGGCCGGACGGGGCCGGTCCGCGGGCCCGCTCCACCACATCGGCTGGCCGAGGACGAGGTGGTTCGGCGCCGCGATCACCCGCCGCGACCGGCCGCCCGGAGCCGGCCCGCCGGTGGTCAGCCCGCCGCCCGCCAGCAGGGCGGTGAGTTCGCACACGTCCACCTTCGCGGTGGGCCGCAGCCGCAGCCGGGTGACGCCGGGGCCCTCGTCCCGCGAGTCGTACCAGCGGCGGACGAGGTCCCCGGCCGTGCTCGCGTCCCGCCCCGCGACCAGGATCTGGTCCCGCCGGATCAGCGCCGGCCGTCCCGGCAGCGGCTCCACCACCACCGCGTCGGGATGGCGCGCCAGCACCCGGTCGAGCCTGGCCTGCTGATCGAACATCGGTCCTCGCTCTCGCTCGCGGCCGCCCCCGCGCACATGGTGCCGGATCGCCGACGTTCCGTCACCGCCCATGGGCGGAAAGTGGCCGTCCCCGCCGTCCGGCCGCGGCCGCTCCCGCCTGCGCGCTTTCCGCCGCGGACCGGTCGATGAGGCCCTACTCTTGTCGGTCGGGCCCGGGTGAACGACGTGCATCGCATGGTCAAGCGTTCAATAAACAACCGCCTCCCGGTGGTGCGAGACGGGCCGATGATGCACAATGAGGGACGCGGACGCCGACTTGGGACGTACGAGGCCGTAGGGGAAGACGAGCCTCGGTACAGATCCAGGAGGTCCGGTGACCGCACGTGGCGTCTTTTACGTCCACTCCGCGCCGCCTGCGCTGAGCCCGCACATCGAGTGGGCCGCCGCAGGTGTTCTAGGTGTGCCCGTTTCCCTTGAGTGGGCGGACCAGGCGGCCGCGCCGGGAACGCTGCGCGCCGAACTCCATTGGGAGGGCAGGCCGGGCACCGCCGCGGGGATCACGTCTGCGCTGCGCAATTGGAAGCTCGTGCGGTTCGAGGCCACCGAGGACCCGACGCCCGGCACCGACGGCGTCCGGTTCAGCTTCACCCCGTCCCTCGGCGTCTTCTCCGGCGTCATCGGGGCCAACGGCGACATCCTCGTCCCCGAGGACCGGCTCCGCTCCGTCATGGCCAACGCCGCCGTCGGCAAGACCACGCTGGAGCACGAACTCGACCGCCTCCTCGGCACCCCGTGGGACAACGAGCTGGAGCCCTTCCGCCGGGCCGGCGACGGCGCCCCGGTCCGCTGGCTGCACGCCGCCGTCTGAGGCCGCGGCGGGTCCGCGAAGCCCTGGCACAGCGCGGAACGGCCCGGCGGGTTCGTGCCCCGCCGGGCCGTTCTGCTCGCTTGTGCCGCGGGCCGCGTGACGGCCCGCGCCGGTGGTCAGAGGGGCATGTGCCGCTGGAAGGCCACCGAGACGTTGTGGCCGCCGAAGCCGAACGAGTTGTTCAGCGCCGCGGCGGGGCCGTCGGAGATCTTGCGCGGCTCGTCCCGGACGATGTCCAGGTCGGCCGCGTCGTCGAGGTCCTCCAGGTTGGCGACGAAGGGGATCAGGCCCTCCTTCAGCGCGAGGATGGTGAAGACCGACTCCAGCGCGCCGGCGCCGCCGAGCAGGTGCCCGGTCATCGACTTGGTGGCGGTGACGACGACCTGGCGTGCGGCGTCCTCGCCGAGGCCCGCCTTGATGGAGGCGAGCTCGGCCACGTCGCCAGCCGGGGTCGAGGTGGCGTGCGCGTTGATGTGCACGATGTCGGCGGGCTCCAGCCCCGCGTCCTTGAGGGCGCGCTGCATCGCCTTGGCCTGCCCCGCGCCGGACGGGTCGGGCAGGACGATGTCGTAGGCGTCGCCGGAGTAGCCGCAGCCGGCCGCGACACCGTGGATGCGGGCGCCGCGGGCGACGGCGTGCTCCTCCGACTCCAGGATCAGCGCCGCCGAGCCCTCGCCGAGCACGAACCCGTCGCGGTTCTTGTCGTAGGGCCGGGACGCGCGCGCCGGGTCGTCGTTGCGGGTCGACATCGCGCGCATGGAACCGAACGAGGCCATCTGCAGCGGGTGTATGCACGACTCGGTGCCGCCGCAGATCACCACGTCGGCGCGGCCCGCGCGGATCATGTCGATGGCGTAGCCGACGGCCTCGCCGCTGGACGCGCAGGCGCTGACCAGGGCGTGCGAGCCGGCCATCGCGCCGAACTCGATGCCGACGTGCCCGGACGCGCCGTTCGGCATCAGCATCGGGACGGTGAACGGTGAGACCCGCGCCCAGCCCTTCTCCTTGAACACGTCGTAGCTGTTGAGGGCGGTGTGCAGGCCGCCGATGCCGCTGGAGAACACGACGCCGAGGCGCTCACCGTCCACGGTGAAGCCGCCGTCCACGCCGGCCTTCTCCATGCCCTTCTGCGGCTTGCCGCGCTCGGACGGGGCGAACCCCGCGTCCGCCCACGCCTCGCGCGCGGAGATCAGCGCGATCGCCTGGTTGCGGTCCAGGCGGCGCATCGACTGCCGGGGGATGATCCCCTCCGGCTGGACCTTCAGCGTGGCGGCGAACCGGACCGGCAGGTCCTCGACGCCCTCCCAGTCCAGGGGGCGGACCCCGGACTCTCCTGCGAGCAGGGCGGACCAGGTCGACGGCAGATCTCCGCCGAGTGGGGTCGTTGCACCGAGACCGGTCACCACGACTCTGGTCTGGCTCTTGCTCATAGTGGGTGCTCCTTGCGGACTGTGAGGGGAGGGAAGGTCGGGCGCGCCGCCTCCGGCCGGAGCGGCGGCGCGCCCTCCCCGCGGATCTAGCTCTTGGCCGTGGTCTGCAGGTTCTGGACGAAGTTGATGACGTCCTTCACCGTCTTCAGGTTGCGCAGCTCGTCGTCGGGGATCTCGACGCCGAACTGGTCCTGCGCGGCCACCGCGATCTCGACCATCGACAGCGAGTCGATGTCGAGGTCGTCGATGAAGTTCTTCTCGGGGGTCACCTCGGCCTTGTCGATGCCGACGATGTCGTCGATGATCTCCGCGAGGCCGTCCAGGATCTGCTCTTCGGTGGCGACTTCTGCCATGGTCTGCGTTTCTCCTTCGGTGGGTTGGTCCAGAGCCTGCGAGAGGCGTGACGGCCTACGGGATCTGGATGACTTGGGCAGCGTAGGACAGTCCGGCACCGAATCCGACCAGCAGGGCCGGGGCACCGGACGGAACGGCGCCGCGTTCGATCAGGCGGGACATCGCCATCGGGATCGAGGCGCCGGAGGTGTTGCCCGAGTGCACGATGTCGTCGGCGACGACGGCGTTGGTGGCCTTCACCTTGCGCGCGATGGCCTCGATGATGCGCAGGTTCGCCTGGTGCGGGACGATCGCGGCGAGGTCCTCGGGCTTGACGCCGGCGCGCTCGCACGCCTGCAGCGCGATCGGCGCGATGGCGGTGGTGGCCCAGCGGAACACCGCCTGCCCCTCCTGCCGGATGAACGAGTGCCGGTCATCGATGATGATCTTGTCGTACTTGTCCCCGGCGCTGCCCCACACCACCGGGCCGATGCCGGGCGAGTCGCTGCCCGTGACGACCGCCGCGCCCGCACCGTCCGCGAAGATGATGCAGGTGGAGCGGTCGGTCCAGTCGATCCACTGGGACATCTTCTCCGAGCCGATGACCAGCACGTTGCGGGCGCTGCCGGCCTGGACGGCGGCGCTGGCGGTGGCGAGCGCGTAGCAGAACCCGGCGCACGCGGCGTTGAGGTCGAACGCGCCGGGTGCCTCGATGCCGAGGCGGTGCGCGACGAGCGCGGCGTGGCTCGGCATCGGCGACTCCGCCGAGCAGGTCGCGAGGATCACGAGGTCGATGTCGGACGGGGCGAGGCCGCTGCGCGCGATCGCCTTCTCGCCCGCGTGGACGCCCAGCTCGACGATGCCCTCGTCGTCGCCGGCGATGCGCCGCTCGGCGATGCCGACGCGGCTGCGGATCCACTCGTCGTTGGTGTCGACGGTCTCGGTCAGCTCGTCGTTGGTGACGACGCGGGCCGGCCGGTAGTCGCCGAACGCCAGGACGCGGGTTCCGGCGGTGGCCTGGGGGATCTGCAGCGCGGCGGTCATGACGCGTCCGCCTTGATCAGCTCGCGGGCCTTGTCCAGGTCGGCGGGGGTCTTGAGGGCGACGAGCTCGATGCCCTTCAGCTCGCGGCGGGCGAGGCCGGTGAGCGTCCCGGCGGGCGGCAGCTCGATGATCGCGGTGACGCCGAGGTCCCGCATCGTGTTCATGCACGCGTCCCAGCGGACGGGCGCGCTGACCTGGTCGACGAGCCGCGCCACGAAGTCGCGCCCGGCGGCGACGACGGCGCCGTCGCGGTTCTGCAGCAGCGTGGTGCGCGGGTCGGCGACGGGCGCGCCGGGCGCGAGCCGGCGGAGCGTCGCGACGGCGGGCTCCATGTGCTCGGTGTGGAACGCGCCCGCGACCGACAGCGGCCGCAGCCGCGCCTTGGCGGGCGGCTCGTCGGCGAACTTCGCGAGCTGCTCCATCGTCCCGGCGGCGACGATCTGGCCGGCGCCGTTGACGTTCGCGGGGGTGAGCCCGTGCTTGTCGATCGAGGCGAGGACCTCGTCGGCGTCGCCGCCGAGCACGGCGGTCATCCCGGTCTCGGTGACGGCGGCGGCCTCGGCCATCGCCCGGCCCCGCTCCCGGACGAGCACCAGCGCGGCCTCCGGCGACAGCACCCCGGCGATCGAAGCGGCGGCCAGCTCACCGACGCTGTGCCCCGCGACCGCGTCCGGGACGGCGTCCTGCGGGGCGTCCTCGTACAGCACCTCGTAGGCGGCGAGCGCGGCGGCGACCAGCAGCGGCTGCGCCACCGCGGTGTCGCGGATCTCCTCGGCGTCCGCCTCGGTCCCGTACCTGACCAGGTCCAGCCCGGTGACGGCCGACCACCACGCGAGACGGTCGGCGACTCCGGGTATCTCTAGCCATGGCTGCAGGAAGCCGGGGGTCTGGGCGCCCTGGCCGGGCGATGCGAGGAGAATCACAGCGTCCAGCATTCCGTCAATGCCCGGCGACCTCGATACCGATCAGCACGAACTTTGGTGAGCGGCCTTTGTACGACCCCTACAAGACCCTGTAGGGGTCAGCGCTTCTCGAAGCGGCCCAGCACGAGCGCGATGCGGAGGGTGAAGGCGTTGCGGCCGTCGGTGGGCGCGAGGCCGGTCAGCTCGGTGACTCTGCGCAGCCGGTACCGGACGGTGTTCGGGTGGACGAACAGCAGCCGCGCGGTGGCCTCCAGCGACGATCCCTGCTCCAGGTAGGTGGTGAGCGTGTCGAGGAGCGGCGCGCCCGCGGCGAGCATGGGGTTGTAGACGTTGTCGACCAGGTAGCGGCGCGCGTCGCCGTCGCCGTCCAGGGCCCGTTCGGGCAGCAGCTCGGTCGCCTGGACGGGACGGGGTGCGTCCGGCCACCCGGTGGCGGCGCGCAGCCCGGCGACGGCGGCCTGCGCGGAGTGGGTGGAGTCGTACAGGTCGGGGACCTGCGGGCCGACGACGACGGGGCCCGGTCCGCACTTGGCGGCGATGGGGCGGGCCGCCTCCATGGGGTCGGTGTCACCGCCCACGATGACGATGACGCGGCGGCCCTGGACGCCGGCCAGCACGTCGGCGCGCGCGCGGCGCGCCGCCAGCTGCATCTGGTCGATGGTGACCTCGGGCTCCTCGTCCTCCGGGGTGAGCCCGGCGATGACGGTGACGGGCTTGGACGTCCAGCCGAGGGCGGCGGCCCAGGAGTGCATGCCGTCGTCGACCTCGCCGCGCAGGACCGCGTTGACGACGAGGGCCTCCAACCGGGCGTCCCAGGCGGCGCGGGTCTCGGCGGCGCGCGCGTAGACCTGGGCGGCGCCGAACGCCACGTCCCGCGTGTAGCGGAGGATGGCCTCGCGGAGCTGGGACTCGCCGCCGGGCGCGGCGAGCTCGTCCAGCCGGGTCTCCACCACCTCGATGATGACGCGGATCATGTCGATGGTGTGGTGCAGCTTGATGGAGCGCAGCAGCTCGCGGGGCGCGGTGCCGAACACCTCGCCGGCGATGGCCGGGCGCGTCTTCTCGTTGTTCTTGAACCATTCGACGAACGCGGCGATGCCCGCCTGCGCGACGAGGCCGATCCAGGAGCGCTGGTCGGCCGGCATGCGCCGGAACCAGGGGAGCTGCTCCTCCATGCTGGTCAGGGCCGCGGTGCCGAACGTCCCCATCGCCTTCTCCAGGCGCTGGGTGGTCCGGTCGCGGATTTCGGCCTCGTTCACGGTGTCCACCACCCCAGGGTGCCACCACCTCGCCCGTGACCCGGCCCCGAGCGGGCGATCCGGGCCGGTCGCGCGCCGGCGGCGGGTCAGCCGCGGGTCACCTCGGACGGGTGGCCGAGGGCGATGTCGGTGAGGTTGCGCAGGGACGTCGAGCCGGGGGCGAGGTAGTCGCTGTGGCCGCCGGACCCGGCGTCGAACACCCGCGCGCCGAATTCCGGGGAGACCGGGTCGGGGCCGAGCCCGAGCCCGAAGATGCGCACGTGGGGGACGTCCTCCATCCAGTCGGTCGCCCCTCGTCCCGCCCAGATGCGGGCCGTGCCGCCGAGCTCGGCCGCCGACCAGGCCGTCGTTCCCGGACTGCCGTAGAGGGCGATGTCGGTGACCTGGCGCCAGGCCGCGCTGTCGGGGCCGTCCAACGCCGCACGGCCGCACACCACCGAGCCGTAGCTGTGGCACAGCAGGCCCACGCTCGCGTCGGGGTTGACCCGGTGCAGGCCCTTCAGGAAGTGGCGCAGCCTCCCGGCGCCCTCGGAGGCCCTGCCGTCGGTGAGCACGTCGCTGCTGAACGTCTTGGGCGCCGCGTATCCGAGCCAGGCGACGAGGGCCAGCCCGGGGCTGGGTGACATGGATCGGGCCTGCGCGTAGACGGCGCGCGCGCCGCCGCCCGGCGTCGACCACGGTTTGCCGCCCCGCCTGTCGAACGCGGACAGCGTGGTGTCCGCGCCCGGGACGAGTACCGCGACCCGCCGCGCCCTGGTGATGTCGCCGACGGCCTCGATGGCCCGCCCGCCCCCGCGCGGGTCGAAGTAGAGGAAGCGGCGTCCGGGCTGGAGGAACGCGCCGAGCGCCTTGCCGCGGTCGGTGTCGCCGACGTCCTGCGCCGTCCGCAGGGCCTGCTCGATGGCCTGGCGTTCGGCGGTGTAGCGGGCGTCCAGTGTCGAGGGCGCCAGCGAGGGGACGGCGACGGGCGCGGCGTAGGGGTCGGCGTGCCCGGTCCCGGCCGTCGTGAGCATGATCACACCGATGGACGCGGCGCCGGCGAGGAGCCGCCGCGCCCGCCGGGAGCGCTGCCGCCCGGCGGGCGTCTCCGGCATCGCATGCTGCGGCGGGACCCTGCGTATCTCGACCACCCAAGATCTCTGCGTGGCCGGCGCGGCCCGCGTTCGAAGCGGCCCGCCACGACCGTGATCACGGTCGGCGCGGCCGCGCAGACGGCCGGCCGCGGAAGGCGCTCATGATCCATTCCGGCCGGCCGGGTGCGGTGGGCACCCCCTGCAGGCTACCCAACGTGAGCAGTGCCACAGCGGTCATGACGAGCCGGTGGCCGAGGACGACGCCGAGGATCGCGAGCACGCGCGGCGCATCCGCCGCGTGGTCGCGGGCGGGAGGAGCCCCGAGTCGAGGGCCGCTCTCCCGTGTTTCCCGGGGTTTTGTGTCAAGCGCGGGAGACCTCCGCGGTGCGGCCGAGGGCGATCAGGGAGAGGTTGCGGAGCGCGCGGGTGCCGGGCTTGAGGTAGGCGCTGTGCGGGCCCGTCCCCGCGTCGAAGCGGAGGGCGCCGAAGCCGGGGGAGACGGGGTCGGTGCCGAAACCCACACCGCCGAAGCTGACTTTCGGGACGAACCTCGTCCAGTCGCCCTTCGAGCGTCCCGCCCAGACGCGCGCGGACGTCCCGAGATCGGCGGCCTTGTCCTTGGTGGTTCCGGGACTGCCGAAGAGGGCGATGTCGTCCACCGGCAGGGGAGCGAGGCGCGGGGCGGCCTTCGCGCAGACCACCGAGCCGTAGCTGTGGCAGAGCAGGGCGAACCGGGCGTGTCCGTTCACCCGGTGGACGCCGGCGAGGAGACGCGCGAGGCTGCGGGCGCCGTCCTCGGCCTTGCCGTCCGTCAGGACGGAGGCGCTCAGCGTCGAGGGCGAGTCGTAGCCGAGCCAGGCGATCACGGCGAAGCGGGAGCGGGGCGCGTCGTTCCGCGCCTCCAGGTAGAGGGCGTGGCCGCCGCCGCCGGCGAACTTGGGCGCGTCGTAGTTGGCCAGCGTGTTGTCCGCGCCGGGCACGACGACGGCGATCCGGTCGGCGTGCTCCAGGTCGCCGATGACTTCGACGGCCCGTCCATTGCCGCGCGGGTCGAACGCTAGGAACCGTCTGGCCGGAGCCAGGAACGCGGACAGCGTCGCCGTGCGGTCCTCGTCGTGGAGGCGTTCCGCGGTGGCCAGTGCCCGGCCGATCTCCTGCCCGGCGGCCTGGTAGTGGGCGTCGAGGGTCGTGGACGACAGCGCGGGCACGGCCGCCGGGGCGGCGTACGGTTCGGCGGCCCCCGCCGCCGGGGCGGCGGCGCCGACCGCGAGCAGCGAGACGGCGGCGACTGTCGTGCGGGCACGCGGCATCCGGCACGTCCTTCCTGGTCAGTGGGTTGCGGCACTGATCAGGACGCTAGAGACCGAACGATGTATCGGAGATCAACCGGCGGAGTGAACTCGCGAGGTGCGACCTGGGGTGGACGTCTCGCGCGCAGGTATCAGTCGCCGGGGCGGACCAGGCCCACCTCGTAGGCGTAGACGATCGCCTGCGGCCGGTCGCGGAGGCCGAGCTTCATCAGGATCCGCCCGAAATGGGTCTTCACGGTCTGCTCGGCGACGACGAGCTTCCCGGCGATCTCCCCGTTGGACAGCCCCCGCGCCACCAGCGTCAGGACCTCCGTCTCCCGCTCGGTCAGCTCGCCGAGCCGCTTGCGGGACGGCGCGCGCGGCCCGCCGAGCCGGGAGAACTCCGCGATCAGCCGGCGGGTGACCGACGGCGACAGCAGCGCGTCGCCCGCCGCGACGATCCGGACCGCGTCGGCCAGTTCGGTCGCGGACGCGTCCTTCAGCAGGAACCCGCTGGCCCCCGCACGCAGCGCCGCGTACACGTAGTCGTCCAGGTCGAACGTGGTCAGCATGAGGATCCGCGGGGCGCCCTCGCCGGTGCCGCCGAGGATGCGGCGGGTCGCCTCCAGGCCGTCCAGCACGGGCATGCGGACGTCCATCAGCACCACGTCGGGACGCAGCTCGGCGACGCGGCGCACGCCCTCCTCGCCGTTGACGGCCTCGCCGACGACCTCGATGTCCGGCTGCGCGTTCAGCAGCACGCCGAACCCGGCGCGCACCATGCCCTGGTCGTCGACGATCACCACCCGGATCGTCATGCCGTCTCCCGCGCACTGACCGGCAGCGTGGCGGTCACGGCGAACCCTCCCTCGGACGTCGGACGGGCGGTCAGCTCACCGCCCAGCGCGGCGGCCCGCTCCCGCATACCGAGCAGCCCGTGGCCCCCGCCCGGCAGCGGGGGGCGCGGCACCTGCCCGCCGCCGGGCGGGCCGTTGACCACGCCGAGCCATACGATGCCATCCTCCCCGGCATCCCGGGAAACCTGGACCTCCACCTGCGAACCAGGCGCATGCCGCATCGCGTTGCTGAGCGCCTCCTGCAGGATCCGGTACGCGGTGAGGCCGACGCCCGGCGGCAGCCCGGCGAGGTCGCCGTCCAGCCGCGTCCCGACCCGCAGGCCCGCGCCGCGCGCGTTGCCGATCAGCTCGTCCAGCCGCGCGAGGCTCGGCTGCGGCGCGATCTCGGCGCCGTCCTCCGCGCGCAGCACGCCGAGGACGCGGCGCAGCTCGGTCAGCGCGTCCAGCGCGGTCGCGCGGATCTCGGCGAGGTCGAGCCGGGTCTCCGCCGGCATGGCGTCCACCTTGTAGGGGGCCGCCTCCGCCTGGATCGCGATCATCGACATGTGGTGGGCGACGACGTCGTGCAGCTCCCGCGCGATCCGCTGCCGCTCGGTCAGCACCGCCTCGGCGTCCTGGTGCCGCTTGGCCTGCTCGGCCAGCTCCCGCTGCGCCGTCCGCCGGACCCGGACGGCGTAGCCGACCGCCAGCGGCACCAGGACCAGCACCGACGCACCGGGCGCCGAGTCCGCGTCCTTGATCCACACGCCGGCGAGGGACAGGGCCGCGACGCCCAGGGTGACGTTCCGCGAGCAGCGCACCGTCACGGTGAACAGGCACATGAGCGCGGCGAAGGCGCCGCCCTCGGTGTACTCGATGCCGGGCGGCCACGGGCTCACCGCGAGCACCGCCAGCCCGGCGAAGCTCATCCGCCAGGCCGCGAGCGGGTACCGGTCGCGCAGGGCGAGCGGCGCGGTCACCAGGACCGCGATCAGCAGGGCCGTGCCGTCCCCGGGGTACCCCGCGGCATCGGAGCGGACGGGCTCCTTCAGCATCGAGCTGGTCCCGCCGATGATCAGCAGCGTGAGGAGGGACCAGAACAGGGTCACGACCAGCCCGAACGGCAGCCGCCCGATGCCGAGGAACCGGGTCCAGCGCAGCCCCGCAGGCCAGGGCCGGTCGAGTGGCGGCGCGGGCTCGGCCCGGCCGGTCGCGACGGCGGCCAGGATCCCGTCCCGCAGCACCGCGCGCAGCAGGTTCGGCTCGTCGGTCTTGTCCTGGTTCCCGTCCCCGGTCGTGTCCCCCGCCATGACGACCAGGCTAGAGACCCGGCGGGCAGGGCGGATGGGACCGTGGTGGGACACGTCCCGTCATACCTGGGTACGGTGCGCTGCGTGGAGCCCGTCGAAGCGCTGCGCCGCATCGCGTTCCTGCTGGAGCGCGCCCACGAGCCGACCTACCGCGTCCGGGCCTTCCGCACGGCCGCGGACCTCGCCGAGCGGACGCCCCCGGACGAGCTCGCCGACCGGGCCCGCGCCGGGACGCTGACCGCGCTGCCCGGCATCGGCAAGGTCACCGCGCTGGTGATCGAGGAGGCGCTGCGCGGCGAGACCCCCGTCTACCTGCGGCGCCTGGAGGCGACCGAGGGCGAGCCGCTGGACGCGTCCACGGCCGCGCTGCGCGCCGCGCTCAGGGGCGACCTCCACACCCACAGCGACTGGTCGGACGGCGGCTCGCCCATCCGGGAGATGGCCGAGACCGCCCGCGGCCTCGGCCACGAGTACCTCGCGCTGACCGACCACTCACCGCGCCTGACGGTGGCGAACGGCCTGTCCGCCGACCGCCTGCGCCGCCAGCTCGACGCGGTCGCCGAGCTGAACACCGAGCTGGCGCCGTTCCGGATCCTCACCGGCATCGAGGTCGACATCCTGGACGACGGCACCCTCGACCAGGACCCCGACCTGCTCGAACGCCTCGACGTCGTCGTCGCGAGCGTCCACTCCAAGCTGCGCATGGACCGCGTCGCCATGACGCGGCGCATGGTCGCCGCGATCGCGAACCCGCGCGTGAACATCCTCGGGCACTGCACCGGACGGATCGTGAAGGCGGGCGGCAGGCGCGGCGGGCTGCGCCCCGAGTCGGAGTTCGACGCCGCCCTCGTCTTCGACGCCTGCGCCGCCTACGACGTCGCCGTCGAGATCAACTCCCGCCCGGAGCGCCTCGACCCGCCCAAGCGCCTGCTGCGCCTCGCGGCCGAGGCCGGCTGCCGCTTCTCGATCGACTCCGACGCCCACGCACCGGGCCAGCTCGACTGGCAGCACTTCGGCTGCGAGCGGGCCGCCCGGTGCGGGGTTGTGGCGTCCCGGCTCGTCAACGCGCTCCCGGCCGCCGAACTCCTCGCCTGGACCCGTCCCTGACCTGCGCAGGTACGGCCGTGCCGTGGCGCCGTCCGTCCCTTCAGGAGGTGAGGGAGCAGGTGTTGACGAGGTCGCCGGACGCGGGGCGGGGGAGCGTGGCGCTCTCCGGCGGGGGCGTGCCGTTCCGCGTCCAGGATTCGAGGGCCGTGAAGGCCGTGCGCATGCAGGGGAGAAGGGGCCGGAGGCGGTCCGGGTAGGTGTCGTAGAGGCCGTCGGTGTGATTGGCGGCCTCCAGGCGGTAATAGCGGTAGGGCGCCTTTCCGTGGGCGCGGACGAGTTTCGCGTAGACGTCGGAGTCGGTGCTGATCGGCAGTAGCGAGTCGTAGGTGCCCTGGAGTGTGATCAGGGGTTTGCCGATTCGGCCCGTGAGGGAGATCCGGGCGACCGCCCGGTGCACCTTCTCCGGGCGGTCCGCGTAGTTGTAGTCGGCCTCCGAGCCCGTGTAGGACGGGTCGAATTCCTCGCGGTAGATGCGCTGGGTGAGCTCCCAGTAGACCTGGTCGTGGAACGGCCAGAGGAATTCCGAGCCGGGCGCGAGCCCCGCCTTCAGCAGCGCCTTGTGCGCGGACGGGTCGCCGGTCGCCGCGTACGACGGGTAGGCGCGCAGGATGGCCGGCAGGTAGGTGAACAGGTTCGGGCCGTCCGCGCGCCAGAGGGTGCCCTCGGCGTCGATACCGCCGTCGTAGAGCTCCGGGTGGTTCTCCAATTGCCAGCGGACCAGGTACCCGCCATTGGAGATGCCCGCCGCGAAGGTGCGCCGGGGGGACTTTCCGTAGTGCTTGCGGGCGACCTTCTTGGCCGCGCGGGTGAGCTGGGTCAGGCGCTGGTTCCATTCGACGATGGCGCCGCCGGGGCGGCGGCCGTCCTTGTAGAACTCCAGGCCGCTGTTGCCCTTGTCCGTCGCGGCGTAGGCGTAGCCCTTGCCGAGCGCCCAGTCGGAAATGGTGACGTCGTTGGCGTACTGGCGGCGGTTGCCGGGGGAACCGGCGACGACGAGGCCGCCGTTCCAGTGGTCGGGCAGCCGGATGACGAATTGCGCGTCGTGGTTCCAGCCGTTGTTGGTGTTGACGGTGGAGGTGTCCGGGAAATAGCCGTCCAGTTGGATTCCGGGGACGCCGGTCGGGTTGCGGGTTCCGGTGGCGTGCAGGCCCGCGTAGTCGGCGGGGACGGTGTGCCCGGACGCGATCGTGCCGGCGGTCGTGAGGTCGTCCAGGCGGGCCGACACCTGCTTCTCCGCGCCCGGCACGGCGGGCCCGCGCTCGTGTGCGCGGGCCGGCGCGGCCATCGCCGCGGTGACCGTGGCGGCGGCCGTGAGCGCCGCGGTGACGGCCGCGGCGGTGGTCAGGACGGTGCGGACGGGCATTCCGCCTCCTCGGGAGGGACGTCGGGTCGCCCGCCATGGTGGGTGCCCGCTGTGACCGCGACCACGTGGCCCGTCCACATATCGGGGAAGTCCGGCATGTGTCGATGGGGGTGACCTGGGCGTGATGTGGATCACGCCCGTATCGGCGGGTCCGAATGTGGGTGCGGCTCACATGGTTCGCCTCGCGGGCGCGACCTAGCGTTCCCGGTCACGGCGACCCGGATGTGGTTCGGGTCACCTACGACGAGCGTGAGGAGGGCGCATGGGCGGTCCCGTCCCGGAGGCGCCGGTTCCGGAGGCCCCCGTTCCCCAGGCCCCGGGTCGCGGGGTGCCGGTGCTCCAAGCACGGGGGCTGGTGCGGGAGTTCCGCGGCTTCCGGGCCGTGGACGGCGTCGACCTCGACATCGGGGAGGGTACCGTCCACGCGCTGGTGGGCCCGAACGGCGCCGGCAAGACGACGCTGTTCAACCTGCTCACCGGGTTCCTGAAGCCGACGGTCGGCAGCGTCCGGCTGGGCCGGCACGAGCTGGCGGGCCGGAGCCCGGAGCGGATCGCGCGGCTGGGGCTCGCCAGGTCGTTCCAGATCACCAGCCTGTTCGCCGAGCTGACGCCGCGCCAGCACGTGGAGCTGGCGCTGGCCGGGCGCAGCGGGCTCGGCTGGCGGTTCTGGCGGTCGGACCGGGCGCTCGGGCGCTACTCCGGCCGCGCCGCCGAGCTGCTCGGCCAGGTCGGGCTGGGCGACCACGCGGACATCACCGCGGGCGCGCTGGCCTACGGCCGCAAACGCGCCCTCGAACTGGCGCTGGCCCTCGCGCTCGACCCCAAGGTCCTGCTGCTGGACGAGCCGACCGCCGGTATGGGCGTCGAGGACGTCGGCCGGACGATCGACCTCGTCAAGAAGGTGCGCGCCGGACGGACGGTCGTGCTGGTCGAGCACAACATGAGCGTCGTCTCCAGCCTCGCCGACCGGGTCACGGTGCTCCAGCACGGACAGGTCCTCGTCGAAGGCCCCTACGCAGAGATCCGCCACGACCCCCGCGTCGTCACCGCCTACCTCGGAGACTCCGATGCTGCGCATTGACGGACTGTCCGCCTGGTACGGCGAGGCCCAGGCCCTGCGCGACGTGTCCCTGCACGTCGACGAGGGCGAGATCGTCACGCTCGTCGGCCGCAACGGTGCCGGCAAGACCACGCTCCTGCGCGCCCTGATGGGGCTCCACAAGGGGACGTCCGGAACGATCCATTTCCTGGACGCGGACATCTCCGCGATGAGCTCTCACAAGCGTGCCCGCCGTGGTCTTGGCTACGTCCCGGACGACCGGGGGATCTTCGCGACGCTGTCGGTGGAGGAGAACCTGACGCTTCCGCCGCGCATGGGCTCGGACCCGTGGTCGCTGGACCGCGTGTACGAGACCTTCCCCCGCCTCAGGGAACGGCGCCGGTTTCCCGGGACGAAGCTGTCGGGCGGTGAGCAGCAGATGCTCGCCCTGGCCCGGGTGCTGCGGACGGGTGCCCGGCTGCTGCTGTGCGACGAGCCGACCGAGGGCCTGTCGCCGCTGATCGTCCAGCAGATCGGCGCGATCCTCCGCGAGGTCAAGGCGGCCGGGGTGACCGTCCTGCTCATCGAGCAGAACGTCCACTTCGCCGCGACCGTCGCCGACCGCCACCACCTGCTCGCCGAGGGCCGGATCGTCGAGTCGATGGACAACGACGAGGTCCGCGCCCGCGAGAGCGAACTCCTGCAGTACCTCGGAATCTAGGGAGAACCCCCATGAGAACTATCGGACGCACGGCCGCGCTCGCGACCGCCGGAGCGCTGCTGGCCGGCTGCGCGGGCGGACCCGGCGGGGGCGGGGGCAAGATCAGCGACGACAAGATCGTCCTGGCGGTGCTGACCGACCAGTCCGGCGTGTACGCCGACCTGTCGGGCAAGAACGCCGTGGAGGCGGTGAAGATGGCCGTCGCCGACTTCAAGGCCAAGTACGGCGACAAGGCGGTCACCAAGAACATCGAAGTGGTCTCCGCCGACCACCAGAACAAGCCGGAGATCGCCAACTCCAAGGCGCAGGAGCTCTACGACCGGCAGAAGGCCGACCTGATCGTGGACGTCCCGACGTCCTCGGCCGCGCTCGCCGTCGCCACCGTCGCGAAGAACAAGAAGAAGGTGTTCATCGACGTCGGCGGTGCGACCACCGAGCTGGAAGGCAAGCAGTGCAACAAGTACACCTTCCACTACGGCTACAACAGCTACATGCTCGCCCACGGCACCGGCACTGAGGTCACCAAGGACGGCGCCAAGAACTGGTACATCGTCTACCCCGACTACGCGTTCGGGCAGGACATGGAGAAGACGTTCACGGCCGCCATCAAGGGCGCCGGCGGGAAGGTCGTGAAGAGCGATCCGACGCCGTTCCCCAACGACAACTTCTCCACGTTCCTGCTGAAGGCGCCCAACCTCGACCCCAAGCCGCAGGTGCTCGGCGCCATGCAGGCCGGCGGTGACCTCGTCAACCTGGTGAAGCAGTACAACGAGTACAAGCTTCGCGACAAGGGCGTCGGACTCGCCGTCGGGCTCATGTTCCTGACCGACATCCACTCCCTCACCCCGGACGCGCTGGCGGGGACGTACTTCACCGACTTCTGGTACTGGAACGCCAACGCGGGCAACCGCGCGTGGGCCGACAAGTTCAAGGCCAAGACCGGCACCCGCCCGACGGCCGTCCACGCCGGCGACTACTCCGCGGCGCTCCAGTACCTGGAGGCCGTGCAGCGCGGCGGCACCGACAAGTCCGACGACGTGGTGAAGCAGATGGAGGGCCACAAGGTCGACGACGTGTTCACCTCCACCGGCACGATCCGGGCCGAGGACCACCTGCTCGTCCACGACGCCTACATCGCGCAGGTGAAGCCGTCCAGTGAGGTCAAGGAGCCCTGGGACTACGAGAAGATCGTCAAGACGATCCCGGCGGCGGAGGCGTTCCAGCAGCCGGACGCGTCCTGCAACCTGTAAGGCGGGCCTGACGTGCTGCAACAGGCGTTCAACGGGCTGGTGGGCGGGGCGTTCTACGCCCTGCTCGCCCTCGGCCTGGCCGTCATCTTCGGGATGCTCGGCGTGGTCAACTTCGCGCACGGCGCGTTCTACATGCTCGGTGCCTTCGGGGCGTTCGTCGCCCTCGACTCGCTGGGGCTGAACTTCTGGCTCGCGCTGCCGATCGTCCCCGTGGTGCTGGGCGTGGTCGGCGTCGTGCTGGAGCGGCTGTTCATCCGCCGGCTGGCGCCGCTGGATCCGCTCTACAACTTCCTGTTCACCTTCGGCCTGGCGCTGATCCTGCAGGACCTGGTCAAACGGCAGTACGGCGTGCAGTCGCAGCCGTATCCGCGCCCGTCCGCGCTGGGCGGGTCGGTCGACCTGGGCCTGTTCACCTACCCCGCCTACCAGGTGTTCGTGCTGGCGGTGTCGGTGCTGGTCTGCGGGGCCGTGTGGCTGATCCTCACCCGCACGCGCGTCGGGATGATCGTCCGGGCGGCGACCGAGAAGCCGGAGCTGTCGCGGGCGCTGGGCATCGACGTCGGACGGTGGGTGACCCCCGTGTTCGGCTTCGGGATCGCGCTGGCCGCGTTCGCCGGGGTGCTGGCCGCGCCGATGCGGGCCGTCAACCCGCTGATGGGCTCCGACCTCATCATCACGGTCTTCGCGGTCGTCGTGATCGGCGGGCTCGGGTCGGTGTTCGGCTCGGTCGCCGCCGGGTTCGCGGTCGGGCTGGTCTCGGCCCTCGGCAACTACTACGTCCCGTCCCTCTCGCAGACGCTCGTGTTCATCCTGATGGCCGCCGTCCTGCTGTGGCGGCCGGCCGGCCTGTTCGGACGCGAGGAGGCACTGTGATCCTCTCGAAGCTCGCCGGACGGCCGGTCCTGCTGGCCGCCGGCCTGGCGGTCGCGCTGGTCCTGCCGTGGTTCATCTACCCGCCGGTCGCGCTGGACATCATCTGCTGGGCGCTGTTCGCCGCCGCCGTCGACCTGCTGCTCGGCTTCACCGGGCTCCTGTCGTTCGGGCACGCGGCGTTCTGGGGCGGTTCCGCCTACGTCACCGGACTGATCGCGTTGCATTCCGGGCTGCCGTTCTTCGTGGCCATCCTGGGCGGCGCCCTGTTCGCCGGCGCTCTCGCCGTTCCGATCGGTTTCCTGTCGGTGCGGCTGCGCGGCATCTACTTCGCCATGGTCACCCTGGCGTTCGCCCAGATGGTCTACTTCGTCGCCAACCAGTGGCGGGACGCGACAGGTGGGGAGAACGGCCTCCAGGGCATCCCCAGGGAGTTCTTCGGAGTCGACCTGTCCGACCCGTTCTTCTTCTACTACGCGGCCCTGCCGTTCGTCCTGCTGGGGATGCTCGTGGCCTGGCGCATCGTCCGCTCACCGTTCGGGCGGGTGCTGGTGTCCATCCGCGACAACCCGAACAGGGCGCGGGCGCTCGGATACAGCATCGACCGGTACAAGCTGCTCGCCTTCATCCTGTCGGCGGCCTTGTCGGGCCTGGCCGGCGGGCTGTTCACCGTCGGGCACGGCTTCGCGTCCCTGCAGGGCGTCTACTGGACGACCTCGGGCCAGGTCGTGATGATGGTCGTCCTCGGCGGCATCGGCACCCTGTGGGGCGGCGCCATCGGCGCGGCCCTGGTCGTGGAGCTGAACGACTACCTGGCGACGGCCGGGTTCGAGGAGACCGGGATCATCACCGGCGCGATCTTCATCATCGTCGTGCTGCTGTTCCGCCGCGGCGTCTGGGGCACGGCGCGCGACCTCATCGCCGCCCGCACGTCCCGCAGGCGCCCGGTACCCGAGCCGGACGAAACAAAGGTGGGCGCCCACGCCTGAAACAGGTGAGTACACGGTGTGCCGCCCGCGCTGCGCGGGCGGCACACCGTGCTTTCTCAGCGCGCTTTCAGTGGGAGAGGTGGTTCAGGCGGAGGGCGAGCTGGAGTTCCAGGGCGCGTTCCGGCGTCTGCCAGTCCTCGCCGAGCAGGCGGGCGATGCGGTCCAGGCGCTGGCTCACGGTGTTCACGTGGATGTGCAGGCGCTCCGCCGTCCGCGACAGGCTCCCGCTCGTCCCGAAGTACGCCTCGAGGGTCTGGACGAGGGACGTGCCGCGCCGCTCGTCGTAGTCGAGGACGGGGCCGAGGGCGCTGGCGAGGAAGCCCGTCACGTCCCGGTCGTCCCCGATGAGCAGGCCGACGAAGCCGAGTTCGCCCGCGCCCGCGCCGTCGCCGCGGCGGCCGAGGGACAGCAGGGCGTCGGCGCAGCGCTGCGCCTCCCGGTGCGCGCCCGCGACCTCGCCGGGCCCGTGCACGGGACCGGCGGCGCCGACCGTCGCCGGCCCGCCCAGCGAGGCGCCCAGCTCCCTGGCGACCCGGCGCGCCGCGTCACCGGGACGGTCGCCCGGCAGGAACAGCACGATCTCCTCCGCGCGGTCGGCGGCGAGCCCGTGCTCCACGGCGGCGTAGGACGACGCCCAGAACGCGGCCCGCTGGCGGTGCTCGCGCGACTCGTACTTCGCGCACAGCACGACGTGCGGGCCGGCCAGGTCCACGTTCACACGCCGCGCGCGGGCCGACAGCGCCTCCACGCCCGTCCGGCGGCCGGAGAGCAGGTCGTCGAGCAGTTCGCCGCGCACCCGCCCCTCCGCCTCGGTGACGCTCCGCTGGAACAGCAGCAGCAGGGCGGTGACGAGCGCGGCACGCTCCAGGATCCGCTGGTCGGCGTCGTCCACCTCGTCGGCGGTGCGCAGGACGAGCGTCCCGAGCATCTCGTCGCCGGTCGACACCGACGCGATCCACAGGTCGCCGCGCCGGACCGTCCGGCCCTGCGCGCGCGCGGAGTGGGCCGAGGCCGCCACACCGGCCAGTTCGTCATCGCCCAGGACGGGCGACGCGGCGCCCGTCGTCGCGAGCTGCCGGCCGTCCGCGTCGAGCACGTGCAGGGTCCCGCCGAGCAGTTCCGTCACGATCGCGCCGACGTCCTCCACGCCGCCGCCGCGGACCACGACGGCGGTCATCCGGTCGTGCGCGCGCGCCGCCCGCTCCACGGCGGCGCTGCGCGCCTTGACCTCCTCGTTGGCGGTGCTCAGCTCCTCCAGGGCGGTACGGGTCTCCTCCAGGAGGCGCGCGTTGTCGATGGCGATCGCGGCGTGCGCGGCCAGTGACCCGAGGAGCGCGACCTCCTCCTGGTCGAACGGGCGCTCGCTGCGGTTCGCGGCGGTCAGCACGCCGATGACGCGGCTGCCCAGCCGCATCGGCACGCCGAGGATGGCGACCAGGCCCTCCTCGGTGACCGCGTCGTCGATGTAACCGCGGTGCTGGAACTGCCCGTCGCCCAGGTAGTGGTCGCTGTTGTAGGGCATGGCCGTCTGCGCGACCAGGCCGACGAGCCCGGTGCCCATCGGCAGCCGCAGCCGCCGGAACGCCGCCGACACCGACCCGTCCGTCACCCGCATGTAGGTGTCGCCGTGCTCGTCGTCGTTCAGGGTCAGGTAGGCGATGTCGGCGTTCAGCAGCCGCCGGGCGCGGCGGGTGATCGCCTCCAGCACCGCGTCGAGGTCGCGCAGCCCGGCGAGGTCGCCGGCGGTGTCGAACAGCGCCGCCAGCTCCGCCTCCCGGCGGGCGTGCCGCCGCATGATCGTCCGGACCCGGAGCGCGGCCAGCTTGGCCGCCTCCAGCTCCTCCAGGACGGCGGGCGGCGCGCCGTCCGCCCGCGCCTGGACGAGGGGCCCCTCGAACTCGACGGGGGAGGCCTCGCGGGCCAGCAGTTCGAGGAAGACGCCGCAGGACATACGGGCCATTCTCAATGGGCCGTCCAGCCGCCGTCGAGTGCGAGGGACGCACCGGTCACCATGGACGCCGCCGGCGAGCACAGGTAGCCGACCAGTTCGGCGACCTCGTCCGGCTCGATCAGCCGCTTCATGGCCGCGTGGTCGAGCATCACCCGCTCGACGACCTCGCTCTCGGGCATGCCGTGCGCGCGCGCCTGGTCGGCTATCTGGGTCTCCACCAGCGGCGTCCGGACGTAGGCCGGGTTCACGCAGTTGGACGTCACGCCGTGCGCGGCGCCCTCCAGCGCGACGACCTTGGACAGGCCCTCGAGCCCGTGCTTGGCCGTCACGTAGGCCGCCTTGAACGGCGACGCCCGCAGCCCGTGCACGGAGGAGATGTTGACGATGCGTCCCCAGCCCCGCTCGTACATGCCGGGCAGCGCGTCCCGCACCAGCCGGAACGGCGCCTCCACCATCAGCCGCAGGATCCGCGCGAACATGTCCGGCGGGAACTCGTGGACGGGCGCCACATGCTGGATGCCCGCGTTGTTGACCAGGATGTCGACGCCGGACGCCAGCCCGTCGATCGCGCCCGTGTCGGCCAGGTCGGCGATCAGCGGGACGCCGCCGAACTCGGCCGCCGTCCGCTCCGCCGCCGCGCCGTCCAGGTCGGCCACCACCACCTCGGCGCCCGCCGCCGCCAGCCGCCGCGCGCAGGCCCGGCCGATGCCGCCCGCGCCGCCGGTGACCAGGGCGCGCCGGCCCGACAGATCCAGCGTCCCCGAAGTCCCCGCGCCCGGCCGCGGTGTCACGCTCGTCATGCGAGGAACCTACGGAGCGCGACCCCGCCCTCCCATGTGTTCCCGGCACACAATCCACCGGCGGACGGTATGGGTGGAAGGGATCCCTGAATTTCGGCCGTCCCGCCGTCCGGACCGGAACCGGTGGGGCTAGCGTTGGCCTCGCACGGTCCCGCCCACCGCGAGGGGTTCCGATGACCGAGATCACGCATCGTTTCGTCCAGTCCGAAAGCGGCCTGCGGATGCACGTCGCCGAGGCGGGCGAGGGGCCGCTCGTCCTGCTCCTGCACGGCTTCCCCGAATGCTGGTACTCCTGGCGCCACCAGCTCGCCGCGCTCGCCGGGGCCGGGTTCCACGCCGTCGCCCCCGACCAGCGCGGCTACGCCCGGACCGGCGGCCCGGCGGAGACCGACCAGTACTCGCTCCTGCACCTGGCGGGGGACGCGGTCGGGCTCATCGACGCGCTCGGCGCCGACCGGGCCGTCGTCGCCGGCCACGACTGGGGCGCGCCCGTCGCGTGGGCCGTCGCGCAGATGCGTCCCGACAAGGTGCGCGGAGTGATCGGCATGTCGGTCCCGCACCGTCCGCGCTCCAGCAGGCCACCGGTCGAGTCCATGCGCCGCCTGTTCGGCGACGGCTTCTACATGGTGCGCTTCCAGCAGCCGGACGCCCCCGAGGCCGAAATGGACCGCGACCGTGCCGCGACGTTCCGCCGGATGCTCTACGGGATGTCCGGCGACGGCCCGGCCCCGCCGCTGATCGCACCCGAGGGCGGCGCGTTCCTCGACACGCTCCCCGAACCGGAGAAGCTGCCCGGCTGGCTCACCGACGCCGACATCGCCGCCTACGTCGAGGAGTACGCCGACAGCGGGTTCACCGGGCCGATCAACTGGTACCGCAACCTGGACCGCAACTGGGAGCTGACCGCCGCCTGGCACCGCGCCCCCATCGGCCCGCCCGCCCTCTACATCGCCGGTGACCGCGATATCGTCGCCGTCGGCGCGCGGAACGTGATCGACTCGATGACCGATTTCGTGCCGAACCTCCGCGACACCGTCTGGCTGTCCGGCTGCGGCCACTGGACCCAGCAGGAACGCCCCGCCGAGGTCACCGAGGCCATGCTCACCTTCCTCCGCGCCCTCTGACCCGGGCGGGCCGGCGGCCGGCCTCGGCAGGGCGCTCCTGCAGCCGCTCC
This sequence comes from Spirillospora sp. NPDC047418, assembly GCF_040643275.1. NCBI lineage: Bacteria > Bacillati > Actinomycetota > Actinomycetes > Streptosporangiales > Thermomonosporaceae > Spirillospora > Spirillospora sp. NPDC047418. The sequence continues at coordinate 134,758 of NZ_JBEYTW010000007.1, read as the reverse complement.
GTGCGGACCCAGCCGTTCCAGCCGCGCTCGCGCATCAGCTCCACCATCCGCACCGCCCGCGGATCCGACTCGACCGCGAGCGCCTCCAGAAGGTCGAACGGCAGGTCCTCGTCCGCCATCTCGCCGAGGTCGGCCTCGCCGGCGGCGGACGCCTGCTCCGCCAGTTCGGCCATGATGTCGGCGGCCTCCACCAGCAGCGGGTCGTCACTCGCGTCGCCTTCGACGAGCTCCGAGAGGACCCGGTAGAGGCGGACGACCCGCGGGTCGCGGAGCAGCGCGAACTTCCCGGGCATCTGCTCGCGGACGCGATCGGGCCAGCGGGCCGCCATGAGGATCCACCCGTCCCGCTCGCCCTCCACCATCCGCTCCGACACCCCGAGTTCCCGCAGCCGGTCGAGATAGGAGACCACCTCCGGCGGGAGCACCAGGCCGTCCCCCGCGGCGAGCCGCGCGATGTGCTCCCGGCTGGTCTGGAGCCGGGCGATCTCGTCGCGCAGCCGATCGTCGATCCGCCGGACCGCCTCGGCGAAGGTCGCGGCGTCGGCCCCCAGCAGATCGTCGATCCGGGACAGCGGCACGCCGGCGTCGGCGAGGGTGCGGATCTTGATGAGGGACACGACCGCCGTCGCGCCGTACCTCCGGTACCCCGAGGCGTCCCGCTCCGGTTCGGGCAGCAGCCCGATCTGGTGGTAGTGCCGCACCGCCCGCACCGTCACGTCGGCGTACGCCGCCAGTTGACCGATCGTCAGCATGCTTCGATCCTGCCCCCACTCGCCCGGACGCGGGCCCGTACCGGCTCAGGAGATCCTGCGGCGGTAGGAGATGCCGGCGAGGACGTAGGCGGCGACGAGGATGGCGGCGCACCAGGCGAGCGCGGTCCACAGGCCGGTGCCGACCGGCTGCTCGGTGAGCAGGGCGCGGAGCGTGTCGACGATGGAGGTCACCGGCTGGTGCTCGGCGAACGCGCGGACCGGGCCCGGCATGGTGCCGGTGGGCACGAAGGCCGAGCTGACGAACGGCAGGAAGACCAGCGGGTAGGAGAACGCGCTCGCGCCGTCCACGCTCTTCGCCGTGAGGCCCGGGATGACGGCGATCCAGGTCAGTGCGAGGGTGAACAGGACGAGGATGCCGGCGACCGCCAGCCAGGCCGCCACGCCGGCGCCCGAGCGGAAGCCCGCGATGAGGGCGACGCCGATGACGGCCGCGAGCGAGATCGCGTTGGCGGCCAGCGAGGTCAGCACGTGCGCCCACAGCACGCCCGACCGGGCGATCGGCATCGACTGGAACCGCTCGAAGATCCCGCTCTGCATGTCGGTGAAGAGCCGCAGCGCGGTGTAGGAGATGCCCGACGCGATGGTGATGAGCAGGATCCCGGGAAGCATGTAGTCCACGTACGAGACCGTTCCGGTGTCGATCGCGCCGCCGAACACGTAGACGAACATCAGCATGATGGCGACCGGCGTGATCGCGGTCGTGATGATGGTGTCCAGGCTGCGGGTGACGTGGCGCATCGTCCGCCCCGTCAGGACGGCGGTGTCGCCGAGGAAGTGCGCGTCCATGGCCGTCTCTACTCCTTGCCCGGCAGGGGCTCTCGGTCCTCGCCGACGAGCGCGAGGAAGACGTCTTCGAGGGAGGGCTGCTTCTCGACGTACTCGACCTTGGCGGGCGGCAGCAGCCGTCTGAGCCCGTCCAGGGTGTCGTTGACGATGATCCGGCCCCGGTGGAGGATCGCGATCCGGTCGGCGAGGTGTTCGGCCTCGTCCAGGTACTGCGTGGTGAGCAGCACGGTCGTGCCGCCCTCGGCGAGCTCCTTGACGCACTGCCACACCTCGATCCGCGCCTCCGGGTCCAGCCCGGTCGTCGGCTCGTCGAGGAAGACGACGGGCGGATTCCCGATGAGGCTCATCGCGATGTCCAGGCGGCGGCGCATGCCGCCGGAGTACGCCGAGACCCTCCGGCCGCCCGCCTCGGCCAGCGCGAAGCGGCTCAGCAGGCCGTCGGCGATCGCGCCCGGGTCCTTGAGATGCCGCAGCCTGGCGACCAGGACGAGGTTCTCGCGCCCGCTGAGGATCTCGTCGACCGCCGCGAACTGCCCGGTGAGACTGATGGACGCGCGCACGTCGGCGGCCTGCGCCGCGACATCGAACCCGTTGACCCGGGCCGTCCCCGCGTCGGCCTTGAGCAGCGTGGACAGGATCCGCACCGCCGTGGTCTTGCCCGCGCCGTTCGAGCCGAGCAGGGCGAGGACTTCGCCCCGCTCCACGTCGAGGTCCACGCCGCGCAGCACGCGCAGTTCCTTGTAGGACTTCTCAAGGCCCCGCACGTGGATCGCGGGCCCCTGTACCTGATCGGTCGCCGGGGGGAGGGTCATGGCGGCCAGCATGGAGGGTTGACGCTGCGTCAGGGTCAAGGCCGGGGCCGTCCGGCGCGGGAATGTCGGAGGCGGCGCGTACGGTCGGCGCGTGAACCGCACCGACCGCCTGTACGCACTCGTGGAGGAGCTGCGCGCCTGCGCGCCGCGCCGCCTCGCCGCACGCGAGATGGCCGCGCGGTACGAGGTGAGCGTCCGCACGATCGAGCGCGACATCAGCGCGCTCCAGCAGGCCGGCGTGCCGATCTTCGCGGACGTCGGCCGGGGCGGCGGCTACACCCTGGACAAGAGCCGCACGCTGCCGCCGCTGAACTTCACCCCCGCCGAGGCCGTCGCCGTCGCGATCACCCTGTCCCGCGCGGGCGGCTCGCCGTACTCGCGCTCGGCCCGCACCGCCCTCCACAAGATCGTCGCCGCGATGTCGGCGGACGACGGCGCGTCGGCCCGCGAGCTGGCCGCGCGCATCCGCATCCTGGCGCCCGCCGGGAACGACGGCGCGGCGGCGTCCGTGCCGGCCGTGCTGGAGCAGGCCGTGCTGAGCCGCCGGGTGGTCCGGCTCACCTACGTCGACCGGACGGGCACCGAGACCGAGCGCGACGTCGAACCCGTCACGTTCACCGCGTCCGGCAAGGGCTGGTACCTGACCGCCTGGTGCCGGATGCGGGGCGGCTGCCGCGTCTTCCGCACCGACCGCGTCCGCCGCGCCGCCCTCCTGGAGGAGACCGCCCCCGACCGCTCCACCGAGGCCATGCACGACGACATCCCCGCCGACTACGTCGTCCGCCCGCTGGAGTTCGTCTAGGCCGCCGCGCCCCTCGTGTCGGCGGGGTGAGCGCGCTGGCGGCGCGGATGACGGCGGCGGTGATCCGGTCGGGCACATAGTGTGGTTGCGGTTCCTTCATGGAGGGTTGGTCATGCAGCAGCGCACTCTCGGCCGCCAGGGGCTGGTCACCTCGGCGATCGGCTACGGCACGATGGGCCTGACGATGGCCTACGGCCCCGGCGACGAGCAGGAGGGGGTCGCCGCCGTCCGGCGCGCCTACGAGCTGGGCGTCACCTTCTTCGACACCGCCGAGCTCTACGGCCTCGGCACCGGCTCCAACGAGATCCTGGTCGGCCGGGCGGTCAGGGACTTCCGCGACGAGGTGGTCCTGGCGACCAAGTTCGGCTTCGACCTGTCCTCCGGGAGGATCTCCGGTCTCAACAGCCGCCCGGACAACATCCGCGCGGTCGCCGACAACAGCCTGCGCCACCTGGGCGTCGACCACCTCGACGTGCTGTACCAGCACCGCGTCGACCCGGCCGTCCCGATCGAGGACGTCGCCGGCGCGGTCAAGGAGCTGATCGAGGCGGGCAAGGTGAAGTACTTCGGGTTGAGCGAGGCGGGCCCGCAGACCATCCGCCGCGCGCACGCCGTCCAGCCGGTCTCCGTCCTGCAGACGGAGTACTCGCTGTTCGAACGCGATGTGGAGCGGCTGTTCCCGGTGCTGCGCGAGCTGGGCATCGGGTTCGTGTCGTACTCGCCGCTGGGACGCGGCTTCATCACCGGAACCGCCAAGCCCGCCGGATCCTACGACCCGAGCGACATGCGCAACGGCGACCCCCGCTGGCAGCCGGGCAACTTCGAGAAGAACCTGGAGGCCGTGCGGCGGCTCACCGAGCTGGCCGCCGCCAAGGAGGCGACGGTCTCCCAGCTGGCGCTGGCCTGGGTCCTGGCCCAGGGGGAGGACATCGTCCCCATCCCGGGCACACGCAGCCCGAAGCGGGTCGAGGAGAACACCGCCGCCGCGGATCTGACCCTGACCGGGGCCGACCTGGACGCCATCGCCGAGATCCTGCCGACCGGCGGCCACGGCGCCCGCTACGCCGAACAGGCCCTCCCCACCTGGATCTGACCCGCGGCGGGGAGATCGCAGTGCCCCCGAAGACCGCCGCGAGCGGCCTCCGCTTCGCCCATGTGCACGACCCGGCGGGCAACCGCTTCGGCATCGTCAAGCGGCCCTCCGCCTGACGGCCCCGGCCGCGCTCGGAACGGCGCCGGCCGGCCGGACGTGGGGGAGCAGGAGGCCGGCGAGGGCGGCGAGCAGGCCGAGGGCGACCACGATCCACGCCGCGACGCCGAAGGCGCCGCCCAGCTCCCGGCCGGACGCGGCCGAGTCGAAGAAGACCGTCCCGACGATCGCGATGCCGAGTGCCCCGCCGGCCTGCTGGAAGGTCGAGAGCGTGCCGGAGGCGGACCCGGCGTCGTCGACCGGCACCGCGGCCAGGACGACGTCGGTCAGCGGTACCAGGACCAGGCCCAGTCCCGCGCCGGCGACGGCCATCGGCCCGATGAGACCGGCCACGGTCGGGTGGGAGGTGCCGGCGACGGCCGCGATCGACCACCCGGCACCGGCCGCCTGCAGCAGTGCCCCCATGGCGACCAGCGTCCGGCCCGCCTTGGCGACCAGAGCGGCGGCGGCCCCGCTGGTGAACGCCGCCGCGATGCTGAACGGCAGGACGACGAGCCCGGCCTGCCATGCGCTGAAGCCGAAGCCCGACTGCACGGTGATGCTCAGGACGAACAGGAACCCGATCATGCTGGCCTGGAAGGAGAGCTGCACGATCAGCCCGGCGCTGAATCCGCGGTCGGCGAACAGGCGGAGCGGCAGCAGGAGGGCGCGTCCGCCGCGGGCGCGGGCGCGCTCGTGGACGACGAACGCGGCGAGCAGGACCGGCGCGAGCACGAACAGGGCCGCCGTCCACCAGGGCCATCCCGCCTGGCGGCCCTCGATGAGCGGATAGACGAGGGCCACGACGCCGCCGGCGGCGAGCACCGTCCCGAGGACGTCCGGCGAGAGCGGGTGATCGGTCTTCGTCTGCGGGACCAGGCGGAGGGCACCGACCAGCACGAGGACGCCGATCGGAACGTTGACCAGGAAGATCGCCCGCCAGCCGAGGCCGAGCACGTCTCCGGACACGAACGCGCCGCCCAGCAGGGGCCCGGCGACCGCCGCCAGGCCGGTGACCGCCCCTGCGATCCCGTACACGCCCGCACGCTCCCTGGGTGCGTACAGGGCCTGGACGGTCCCGAGCACCTGCGGCACCATCGCCCCGGCGAACAGCCCCTGCGCGAGCCGCACGACGACCAGTTCGGTGCCGGAGCCGGCGAGGCCGGCCCACAGTGACGCCAGCGTGAACCCGGCCGTGCCGGCGGCGAACACGGTGCGCCGCCCGAGCATGTCGCCCAGCCGGCCGCCGGCGATCAGCATCGCGGCGAAGGTCAGCACGTACCCCGACACGACCCACTCCAGCTGGGCCGCGGTGGTGTGCAGGGAATGCTCGATCGACGGCAGCGCGACGTTGACGATCGTGCTGTCCATCAGGTCCATGAACGACGCCAGCAGCAGTACCACCACCGCCGCCGTCCGGCCGCGTCCGATGCCCTCCATCGGGTCACCTCCAACTACAATCAGGCCGCGACTTTCCCAAGGTGGGTTAGTCCCGTGATGCGATTATCCCACGGTGGGACGATATGGCAAGGGGGTCCGATGGGCGATCCGCATGGCGAGCGCATCCAGCGCGCGTTCCAGGCGGCCCTGGTGAACGCGGTGCTCGGCAACGAACGCATCGCCAAGGAGTTCGGGCTGATGGTCACCGACACCCAGGCCCTGCACCTGCTCGTACTGCGCGACGACATCCGCAACGCCAAGCGGCTCAGCGACGCCACCGGCATCTCCACCAGCACCGTCAGCCGTGTCGTCGACCGCCTGGAGCGCGCCGGATACCTGCGCCGGGTCCCGGACCCGGACGACCGGCGCAGCGCGCGTCTCGAACTCGACATGGCCAGGGTCCAGCCGCTGGTCGACCGGTACGCCGGGTACGTCAGCGACCTGGCGGAGCTCAACGCCGGCTACACCGACGACCAGCTCGACCTCATCGCCGGCTACCTCGAGAAGACCAACGCCCTCTTCTGAGGGAGCGCCGGGAAGTCGTCCGGAAACCCCGACAGGGGGCTGTCGGCATCCTCCCGGACGCTGGTGCCCGCAGCGTTCGAAGGAGGAGATCGATGAGCGTTCCCGCGTTCAACACCGTCACCTGGTTCCAGATCGGCACGGACGCGCCGCAGGAGGCCCGCCGCTTCTACGGCGACATGTTCGGCTGGCAGTTCGCGCTCGACCCGGACGCCGACGGCTACGACCTGGTCAGCTACCCGGGCGCCGGCGCGCCGAGCGGCGGCATCTCGCACGAGCCGGACGCCTCCCGCAACCACGCGATGTTCCTCGTCCTGGTCGAGGACGTCGAGGCCGCCTGCGAGCAGACGGTGACCTGCGGCGGCAAGGTGGCCATGCCCGCGTTGCGCACGGCCAACGGCCTGACGTTCGCCTACCTCCAGGACCCGTCCGGCAACACCTTCGGCGTGTTCACGCCCCCGGCGTCCTGAGCACGAAGGGCCCCGAGGCGAACCTCGGGGCCCTTCTCGGTCATCGCGGCCTACACCTCCGCAATGGCCTGGTTACGCGTCTCCGCCGGTGTTGCTCTCCGCGCTGCCCACGCCGCCCGCGAAGACGTCGCTGACGGCCGCGTTCAGGCGGTACCGCTCGATCGCCAGCGGCAGCGTCTCCGGCTTCACCTCGCCGTGCCGGGCCAGGCGGGTCAGGACCGCCAGGACGATCGACGCCGCGTCCACGTGGAAGAACCGGCGCGCGGCGGCGCGGGTGTCGGAGAAACCGAACCCGTCGGTGCCGAGGGCGGTGAAGTCGCCGTGCACCCACGGGGCGATCTGGTCGGGTACGGCCCGCGTGTAGTCCGATACCGCGACGATCGGGCCGGCGACGTTGTCGAGCGTCCGGGTGACGTACGGGACGCGCTGGTCGCCCTCGGGGTTCAGCAGGTTCCACTCGTCGCACGCGCGGGCCTCGCGGGCCAGTTCGTTCCACGAGGTCGCCGACCAGACGTCGGCGGCGACGCCCCAGTCCTCGGCGAGGAGGCGCTGCGCCTCCAGCGCCCACCGGCCGCCCACGCCCGACGCGAGGATGTTCGCGCGCGGTGCCTCCCCGTCGCCGGGTTCGGCCGCCTTGTAGCGGTACAGCCCCTTGAGGAGGCCGTCGACGTCCAGCCCCGCCGGCTCGGCGGGCTGCTGGTACGGCTCGTTGTAGACGGTGAGGTAGTAGAAGACGTCCTCGCCGTTCGGGTGCTCCTCGGACGTCCCGTACATGCGGCGCAGCGCGTCCCGCACGATGTGGCCCAGCTCGAACGCCCACGTCGGGTCGTAGTGGACGCAGGCGGGGTTCGACGCCGCGAGCAGCGGGGAGTGGCCGTCGGCGTGCTGCAGACCCTCACCGGTCAGCGTGGTGCGGCCCGCGGTGGCGCCGAGCAGGAACCCGCGGCCCATCTGGTCGCCGAACGCCCACATCTGGTCGCCGGTCCGCTGGAACCCGAACATCGAGTAGAAGATGTACACCGGGATCATGTGCTCGCCGTGCGTGGCGTACGCGGTGCCCGCCGCGATGGCGGACGCCATCGAACCCGCCTCGCTGATGCCCTCGTGCAGCATCTGGCCGCTTTCGGACTCCTTGTACGACAGCAGCAGCTTGCGGTCCACCGCGTCGTAGGTCTGCCCGTGCGGCGAGTAGATCTTGGACGTGGGGAACAGCGAGTCCATGCCGAACGTGCGGTACTCGTCCGGGGCGATCGGGACGAACCGGGCGCCGATGTTCTCGTCCTTGATCAGGTCCTTGAGCAGCCGGACGAACGCCATGGTGGTGGCGATGTTCTGCTTGCCCGAGCCCTTCTTCATCTCGCTGTAGACCGGGTCGCCGGGCAGCTTCAGCGGTTTGGCGCGCACGGCCCGCTTCGGCAGGAACCCGCCGAGCGCGGCGCGGCGCTCGCGCATGTACTGGATCTCGTCGGAGTCCTCGCCCGGGTGGTAGTAGGGCGGCAGCGGCTCCTCCAGCGCCGAGTCGGGGATGTCCAGGTAGAGGCGGTCCCGGAACTCCTTCAGCTCGGCCTTGGTGAGCTTCTTCATCTGGTGGGTGGCGTTGCGGGCCTCGAAGTCGGAGCCGAGCGTCCAGCCCTTGATGGTGTGGGCGAGGATCACGGTCGGCTGCCCGACGTGCTCGCGGGCCGCCTTGAACGCCGCGTACACCTTGCGGTAGTCGTGCCCGCCGCGCGACAGCTTGCGCAACTCGTCGTCCGACAGGTGCTGGACGATCTTGCGCAGCCGCGGGTCGGCGCCGAAGAACGTCTCCCGGATGTACTCGCCGGACTCGACGCTGAACGTCTGGAACTGGCCGTCGGGGGTGGTGTTCATCTGGTTGACGAGCACGCCGTCGACGTCCTGCGCGAGCAGCGGGTCCCAGTCGCGGCCCCAGATGACCTTGATGACGTTCCAGCCGGCGCCGCGGAAGAACGACTCCAGCTCCTGGATGATCTTGCCGTTGCCGCGTACCGGGCCGTCCAGCTGCTGCAGGTTGCAGTTGACGACGAAGGTGAGGTTGTCGAGCTCCTCGCGGGCGGCCAGGCCGATCGCGCCGAGCGACTCCGGCTCGCCCATCTCGCCGTCGCCGAGGAACGCCCACACGTGCGAGCGGGACGTGTCCTTGATCTTGCGGTTGTACAGGTAGCGGTTGAACCGCGCCTGGTACACCGAGTCGATCGCGGTCAGGCCCATGGACACCGTGGGGAACTCCCAGAAGTCCGGCATGAGCCGCGGGTGCGGGTAGGACGACAGGCCGCCGCCCGGGTGCGAGTGCTCCTGCCGGAACCCGTCCAGCCTGCTCTCCGGCAGCCGCCCCTCCAGGAAGGCGCGGGCGTAGATGCCGGGCGCGGCGTGCCCCTGGAAGAACACCTGGTCGCCCGACTCGCCGTGGTCCTTGCCGCGGAAGAAGTGGTTGAAGCCCACCTCGTACAGCGACGCCGCGGACGCGTAGGTGGCGATGTGCCCGCCGACGCCCAGTTCGGGACGGTTCGCGCGCGACACCATGATCGCGGCGTTCCAGCGGATGTAGGCGCGGATGCGCCGTTCCACGTGCTCGTCGCCGGGGAACCACGGTTCGTGCTCCGGCGGGATGGTGTTGATGAAGTCGGTACTGCGCAGGCCGGGTACGCCGACCTGCAGCTCGCGGGCCCGCTCCAGGAGCCGGAGCATGACGTACCGCGCCCTGCCGCGGCCCTCGGTCTTGATGACCGTGTCCAGCGACTCCAGCCACTCCCGGGTCTCGTCCGGGTTGATGTCGGGCAGCTGGCTCGGCAGGCCGTCGCTGATGATGGAGAAGCGTTGACGTCCGGAAGCCACGGGGTCCCCTCTGTCCTTGCCGTCTTTGCTGGTGAGACCCGTGGCCGCCGCGCGGGAGGCCACCGGTCCCCGGCAGACTGTTCGGTCGCTCGTCTGGTGGTCCCATCGTCGCCGTTCACGGCTCCTAACGCATCTCTACCAATGGGTAACCATGGGTTCCGGCCAACCGGGGTATCCACCCTGGTGAGAGCCGACAATCCCGACAGATCGGAGGGGCCATGAACGGGCGGATCGGAGATCGGCTGCGCGTCCACGGCAACGTCGTGGGGCAGCCCGACCGGGACGGCGAGATCATCGAGGTGCACGGCAAGGACGGCGGCCCGCCGTACCTGGTGCGGTTCGAGGACGGCCACGAGTCCCTGGTGTCCCCGGGACCGGACGCCGTGATCGAGCCCGCCGGGCGGGCGGCGCGCCGCTAGCCGGCGGGGACCGTGGCATCGGGTAAACACCGTGGCATCGGGTAAACAGGGTGCCATGGAGAGCACCGTGGTCCGGGTGACCACCGGTACGAGGGAGGCCGTCCACGACATCACGGCCGAATGCGAGCGGTTCGCCGCGTCGGCGGGCGGTGACGGGCTGCTGCACGTCTTCGTCCCGCACGCCACCGCCGGCGTGGCGATCCTCGAACTCGGGTCCGGCAGCGACGACGACCTGCTCGCCGCGCTGCGCGACCTGCTGCCGGCCGACGACCGCTGGCGGCACGCGCACGGGTCCCGGGGGCACGGGCGGTCGCACGTGCTGCCCGCCCTCGTCCCGCCGTACGCCGTCCTGCCGGTCGTGGACGGGCGGCTCGCCCTCGGGACGTGGCAATCGGTCGCCCTCGTCGACGTGAATGTGGACAATCCCGACCGGCAGGTGCGACTGTCCTTCCTCCGGGGATGAGAGCGGTCATCGGAGGGTGAGGGTGACGCTGCGTGGGGGCCCGGTCACGCCGATCTGCGCAAGTGGGCCAACGAGGGCGGCAAAAAGGCCGGAAGACACTTGCGCTATGACCCCTCACTTGTGTGGACTGTCCCGCAAACACCGCACAGGTGCGGGCGGGCCACCCGTCCCGGGGGGCTGGAAACGACAGAGCACGGCACCGTGCGGACGACGACAATGGGAGGACTTTCGTGAGCGCGACCGCGGGTCAGGCGCAGTCTGAGCGCAGCCTGGCCGAACGGCTCGGCCTCAAGGCCGGCCAGGTGGTGCAGGAGATCGGCTACGACGACGACGTCGACGAGGAGCTGCGGCACTCCGTCGAGGAACTCACGGGGAACGAGCTGGTCGACGAGGACTACGAGGACGTGGTCGACATCGTGCTGCTGTGGTGGCGCGAGGAGGACGGCGACCTGTTCGAGGGCCTCACCGACGCGATGATCCCGCTCACCGGCGGCGGCAACATCTGGCTGCTGACGCCGAAGGCGGGCCGGGACGGGCATGTGGAGCCGAGCGACATCGGCGAGGCCGCGCAGACGGCCGGGCTCTCGCAGACCAGCAGCGTCAGTGCCGCCAAGGAGTGGTCAGGCACGCGGCTGGTCGCGCCCAAGGTCCGCAAGTAGCCGGGGGACGGTAACGACTTGGCCGGTAACGCGGGCGGCGTCGACGTGGACGCCGCCGAGGTGAGTGCCGTCGAGGTGGGCGACAAGGCGCCCGACTTCGAGCTGAAGGACCAGCACGGCACTCCGGTGCGGCTGTCGGACTTCCGCGGTGAGCGGAAGGTCGTCCTCGTGTTCTACCCGCTGGCGTTCAGCGGCGTGTGCACGGGGGAGCTGTCCCGGTTGCGCGACGAGTTCGAGGACGTGGCCGGGGACGCGGGCGATGCGCAGGTGCTCGCGGTCTCGGTCGACTCGATGTTCGCGCTGCGGGCCTGGTCCGATCAGGAAAGGTTCTGGTTCCCGCTGCTGGCCGACTTCTGGCCGCACGGCGGGACGGCGCGGCGCTACGGCGTCTTCGACGAGGCGAAGGGGCTGGCACTGCGCGGCACCTTCGTCATCGACACCGAGGGCGTGGTCCGGTGGAAGGTCGTGAACGCGCTACCGGACGCACGCGACATCGACGAGTACCGCGAGGCGCTCGCCGGGCTCTGAGCGAAACGGACCGGTTCCGGCGCGCCCGCGAGGGATGGCCGGAACCGGCCCCCGCACCTCTGGAGGTGTGATGCCCTGCTTCCGCTGCGGGGCGCGGCAGACCGATCCCGCCCGCGGCGCGAGCCCGTGGCGGCGCGGGGTCCGGGCGGACCACCAAGTGCTGGTCTGCCCCGGCTGCCAGGCCGCCCGCGACTGGGCGGACGACCTGGACCGCTGCTCGGCCTGCGGATCGGCCGCCCTGGTGTGCCGGCTCGGCGAGGTCGAGTGCCGCGACTGCGGGCACACCCGCGCCGCCGTCCGGGACGAGCCCGGGCCCGGCGACCTGGTGCACTCCGGCGCCGAGCGGCCATCGGGTGCGGACCGTCCGTCCGACGGCGGCCTGTCGGAGGAGGTGGCGGCGGCCCTGTCCCGCGTCCTGCGCCGCGGCCCCGCCCGCTGAACGGCGCGTCCGGTCCCGCTGAGCGGCGGGTTCCGTCCCGTTGGGGAGGCGGCGGCGACCCGCTGAGCGGCGGGGGCCGTGGCCGTGTTCGGCCAGGGGGCGTCGCTCAGCGTGACCGCGTGTCCGGGATTTCCCGGCTTGACGTGGTGATTTGTCCGCTGCCACGCTGCGCGAATGCCGATCGTGCTGTTGCGCCTGGTGAACCGGATCACCGGGCGGTCCTGGCGGATGCCCGCGCTGGTGCTCGCCGCGGCCTTCCTGCTGGGCTGGCTGCTGATCGCGGTGTTCGAGGAGCCCGGCGCCGAGCTCAAGAACCCGGTCGACTACGTCTGGTACTTCATCGTCAGCGGCACCACCACCGGCTACGGGGACCTGTCCCCGACCACGGCCGGCGGCCGGGTCGGCGGCGTGATCATCATCACCGCGGGGCTCACCGCGGGCCTGGTGATGTTCGCCGAGCTGACGCTGTGGATGGGGAGGGGCAGGACGATGAAGGCCAACGGCCAGGCGCAGTTGCACAGGCGGGGCCACGTCGTGGTCGTCGGCTACGAGCGCGAGGCGCTGCGGGCCATCATCGGCCAGCTGCGCGCCGACCCCGACTTCCGGAAGACGCCGGTGGTCGCGCTGTTCTGGCCGGAGGAGCTGTCCGGCGAGAACCCCGATCCCGACCTCTACGACGTGGTCGCCAACGACGACACCGCCTACGAGCGGGCGTGCCTGGAGCGCGCCCGGACCGTCCTCGTCGTGGGACGTTCCGACGACGAGACGGTCCGCGTGATGCTCGGCGTGTCGGCCTACCTGCGGCGCGGCGGGGAGCCGTCCGCCCACCTGCTGGCGGGGCTGCGCGACGGCGGCCGCCGCGCCGAGATCACCGAGGCGCTGAACCTGGTCAGCACCGACATCGAGCCGGTCGACATCGACGACCCGGCGGTGGTGGCGGTCGCGATCCGCAACCCGGGTGTCGCCGCGATCTACCACAACCTCGCCAGCACGCTCGACACCGATGGGACGCTCTACCGGGTGGACGTTCCCGACGACGCCGGCGAATGGTCCCGCATCGACCTGGCGATCTACCTGCTCCGGCGGGGCAGCACGCTGCTGGCGGTCGGTGACTCGCACCGCCCGAACGCGCACTTCCGGCTCACGTCCGTCCCGGACGAGAAGGTCCGCGGCGGCCAGTCGCTGGCGGTGGTCGCCCCGGACCGTCCGGCGATCCCGTGGGGCGAGCTCTGAGCAGTTGCCGGGAGGGCGCCGGCGCGCCCGCTGGACGCCCTCCCGGCGGCCGCCTGCGCGCGGCCCGGGGCACAGGTCCGAAACCCCGGGTCCTCCCCGCACGCACGCGGAGCCTCCGTTGACCTGCGGCGTGTTGTTGTTATGAGCGCCTCATAACAACAACACGCCGCAGATCAACGTTGGCGGCGGGGTGGGGCGGGGGTGGCGGGGTGGGGGTTAGGCGGAGGTTACTGTCTCGTAGGCGCCTGGTTCGTCTATCGCCCAGATCGCCTGGGGCATCAGTTGCATGCGCAGGTCGTGGGCGCCCAGGGCTCGGCGGTAGTGTCCTGCGCCGTCCCATTCGGTGACGAGGGCCCACAGGTCCGGGTCGTCGACGGTCCGGGCGAGGCGGCCGGAGCGGAAGCCGGGGCTCGCCGACAGCGCCGACAGCACCCCGGTCATCGCCGCGGCGAACCCGTCGGCCTCCTCGCCCGGCACCCGGTACCGGGTTATCGCGATCATCCCCCCATCCTGGCAGTACGTTGGGGGCGTGGAGACGAGAGGTGAGCGCGGGGGCGGCCTGCGCGCGGCCGTCGAGCGGCGGAGCGCGGCCCCGGTGGTGTTCCTGCACCGGCTGCCGCGGTGGGTGCTGCTGGTCGCGGTGTTCGTGCTGCTGGTGATCGGCATGGCCGGGACGGGCTGGGTCGCCGCCGCCGGGCTGCTGGTGCTCGCCGCCGCGCTGGGCTGGTTCGCCTACCTGAACTGGCCCGCGCTGGAGGGCTCGGGAAGGATCCTGCGCATGGTCGCGCTGGCGGTCCTGGTGGGGTTCGCCCTGGGGCGCGGCATCGGCCGGTTTTGACAACCGTTTTCATCTTCGTCCATAATCGGCACCGTGCCCCGCCTCCGCGACTCCCTGCGCGCCCTCCCGCCGGCCGCCCTGGCCCTGGTCGGGCTCGCCGCGGGCCTGACGGGCTGCGCCGGCGCGGACGCCGGCGTCCCGCCCGGCAAGGCCGCCGTGGTCGCGTCGTTCTACCCGATGGCGTGGCTGGCGGAGAAGGTCGGCGGCGGCGACGTCTTCGTGCGGACCCTCACCAGGCCCGGAACCGAGCCGCACGACCTCGAGCTGACGGCCCGGCAGGTCGCCAACATCGAGGACGCCGACTTCACCGTCTACGTCAGGGGCGTCCAGCCGGCCGTGGACGACGCCGTCGGCAAGCACGCCAAGGGCGGGTCGCTGGACGCGGCCTCCGTCGTCAGGACGCTGCCGCCGCCGGGCGAGACCGACGACGAGGAGGCGCACGACGGCGTCCGCCACCGCGAGGCGTCCTATGACCCGCATATCTGGCTCGACCCGGACCGCATGGCGGCCGTCGCGACCGCGCTCGGCGAGCGGCTGGCCGCCGCCGACCCGGGCGGCGCGTCCGGCTACCGGCAGCGCGCCCGGGCCGCGGCCGATGAGCTGACCGGGCTCGACCGCGCCTTCCAGGACGGCCTGAAGACCTGCGCGCGCAGGGACATCATCACCGCGCACGCCGCGTTCGGCTACCTCGCCGACCGCTACGGGCTGCGGCAGATCCCGGTCTCCGGGGTCGACCCGTCCGGCGGGCCGTCCCCCAGGCGGCTCGCCGAGCTGACCCGGCTGGTGTCGGCCACCGGCGCGACGACGGTCTTCACCGAGACGCTGGTCAGCCCGCGGACCGCCGAGGCGCTGGCCCGCGAGGCGGGCGCGCGGACGGCCGTGCTCGACCCGGTCGAGGGGATCGAGGACGGCTCGGCCGACGACTACATGACGATCATGCAACGGAACCTGCGGGCCCTGCGCCCCGCGCTGGAGTGCACATGACCCGCCCGGACGGGCACGGCGAGGCCGCGCCGCCGGCCGCGCCGCCCTTCGTGATGACCGGCGGGACCGTCCGCCGGGACGGCCGCGAGATCCTCGCCGGTATCGGCCTGCGGGTCGAGGCGGGCGACGTGCTGGCGGTCCTCGGGCCGAACGGCGCGGGCAAGTCCACCCTGGTCAAGGCGCTGCTCGGGCTGGTCCCGCTCGCCGCGGGGCGGACCGCGATCTACGGCGAGCCGCCGGCCCGGTTCCGCGGCTGGCACCGGATCGGGTACGTGCCGCAGCGGCTGCCGATGGGCGGCGGCGTGCCGGCCACCGTCCGGGAGGTCGTGGCGTCCGGCCGGGTGGCCCGGCGGTCCCGGTGGCGGCCGGCCGCGTTCACCGACCGGGCGGCCGACCGCGCCGCCGTCGACCGCGCCCTGCGGACGGTCGGGCTCACCGGCCGCGCCCGCGACTCGGCGCACCTGCTGTCCGGGGGCCAGCAGCAGCGGGTGCTGATCGCCCGCGCCCTGGCCGGCGAGCCCGACGTGTTCGTCATGGACGAGCCGACCGCCGGCGTGGACGCCCGCAGCCAGGCGGCGCTCGCCGCCACGCTGCACGAACTGGCCGGGGCCGGGCGCACCGTGGTGCTCGTCGCGCACGATCTCGGGCCGCTGGAACCGCTCATCACGCGCACGGTGGAACTGGACCACGGGCGCATCGTCCACGAGACGGCCGCCGAGGCCGCGGGGAGGACCGCGTGAGCGAGATGCTGCAGTACGACTTCATGCGCGTCGCCCTGGTGATGGCGGTGCTGATCGGCCTGACCGCCCCGGCCGTGGGCACGTTCATCGTGCAGCGCAAGCTGTCGCTGCTCGGCGACGGCATCGGCCACATCGCGCTGACCGGCATCGGCCTCGGGCTGCTCACCAGCACCTCCCCCGTGCTCGCCGCGCTGGTGGTGTCGGTGCTCGGCGCGGTCGCGATCGAGGTGCTGCGGGCCCGCAGCCGCAGCGGCGGGGACGTCGCGCTCGCCCTGCTGTTCTACGGCGGCCTGGCGGGCGGCGTGATCCTCACGAACGCCGCGGGCGGCGGGTCGGCGACCCTGCAGTCCTACCTGTTCGGCTCGATCAGCAGCGTGACGGTGACCGACCTCTACGTGGTCGCGGGGCTCGCCGCCGCCGTCCTGGCGATCATCGGGCTGTTCGGCCGCGAGTTGTTCCTGCTGTGCCAGGACGAGGAGGTCGCGCGGGCGGCCGGGCTGCCCGTCCGGTTCCTCAGCGTGCTGATCGCCGCGACCGCCGCCGTCACCGTGGTGATCTCGATGCGCGCGATCGGGCTGCTGCTGGTCAGCGCGCTGATGGTCGTCCCGGTGGCGGCGGCGCAGCAGCTCACCCGGGGCTTCTGGGGGACGATGGCGGCCGCGATGGGGATCGGGGTGCTGTCGGCCGTTTCGGGCCTCGCCGGGTCCTTCGAGTACGATCTGCCCCCAGGCCCCTCGATCGTGCTGCTGGCGCTCGCGGCGTTCACGGCGGCGGTCGCCGGGGGCTCGGTGGTGCGCCGCAGGCGCGCCCGCGCCAGTGCGGCGGGAGACGCCGTCCCCGCCGGCTCCGGGGTGGAGGCGCGTGTGGACGCCGAGGCGGAGGTGCTTGGGGGATGACGACGGCCCGCCGGGACGCGGTACGGCAGGTGCTGGCCGGCTGCGAGGGGTTCCGCAGCGCGCAGGACATTTACGCCGACCTGCGCGCCGACGGCTCCAAGATCGGTCTGACCACCGTCTACCGGGCGCTGCAGGCGCTCAGCGACGCGGGCGAGGTCGACGTGCTGCGCACCGACGAGGGCGAGGCCGTCTACCGCGCCTGCCGGACCGAGGAGCACCACCACCACCTGGTCTGCCGCGACTGCGGCCGGACGGTGGAGGTCGAGGGCCCGGCCGTGGAGCGCTGGGCGGACGCGATCGCCGCCGAGTACGGCTTCACCGGCATAACGCACACCGTCGAGGTCTTCGGGACGTGCCCGGACTGCACGGCGCGGGCCCGCTGACCGGCGGGTAACAACCCCGGCGAATCCGGCAAGGCGCTCACTTCACACGCACAGTCCGCAATTCTTGGCGGATTGTGACATCTACTTGTGAGTAGCCCTATGTCATAAATGTCCCATCGCCACGGCAGGCCCGACGTCGGGCCCCGGGGGTGCGTGGCGCCCGCACGAGAGGGCGTTCATGACACGACGGGCGTTCACCAGCCGAAGGACCGTGCTCCTGGCCTCGGCGACCCTGCTCGCGACCGCCGGCACCGCGCTGCCGGCGTCCGCGCGGCAGGCGCCGTCCCCGCCGACCCCACAGAAGGCCGCCGAGCGGGCGCTCCACGCGCTCGCCGAGCGCGGCCCCGAGGTCCGCGCCGGGGACGGGCAGGCGTTCAAGGTCGTCCGGGTCTCCCTGGACCGGGACGGCACCTCGCACACCCGGATGACCCGCACCTACGACGGCCTGCCGGTGCTAGGCGGCGACGTCGTCGTCCACCAATCGGCGTCGGGCACCTGGCGCGGCAGCAGCGGCACGCTCGCGCAGGCTCCCGCCGACTCCACCCCGGAGGTCTCCGCCAAGACCGCCAGGAAGCGCGCCGTCACCAGGCACCGCAAGGCGGACGGCTCCCCCGCGCTCGTCGTCGAGGCGCGCGGCACCGACCACCAGCCGCGCCTGGCCTGGCGCGTCCAGACCGTCGGCACGCAGGCCGACGGGACACCGAGCCGCGTGTTCACGTCCGTGGACGCCGCGACCGGCAAGGTGCTGCTGCGCGAGGAGACCATCCGCACCGAGGCGGGCGACGGCAAGTCCCTCTACACCGGGACGGTCCCGCTGAACACCACCAAGTCCGGCAGCACCTACCAGCTGAAGGACCCGTCGCGCGGCAACACCTACACCGGCGACGCCGAGAACCAGACCGATCTCTGCTTCCTCATCTGGTGCTTCCAGCGCGCCCCCGCCACCCTGTTCACCGACGCCGACAACCACTGGGGCAGCGGCACGATGTCCGACCGCGCCACCGTCGCCGTCGACGCCCAGTTCGGCACCGACATGACGTGGGACTTCTACGAGAACGTCTTCGGCCGCACCGGCATCGCCGGCGACGGCCAGGGGTCCTACAACCGGGTCCACTACGGCGACGGCTACGCCAACGCGTTCTGGGACGACTCGTGCTTCTGCATGACCTACGGCGACGGTGACGGCTCCCAGCTCGGCCCGCTCACGTCCCTGGACGTGGCCGCGCACGAGATGAGCCACGGCGTCACCAGCTCGACCGCGAACCTCACCTACTCCGGGGAGTCCGGCGGGCTGAACGAGGCGACGTCCGACATCATGGCCGCCGCCGTCGAGTTCTACGCGAACAACGCGAACGACGTCGGCGACTACCTCGTCGGCGAGGAGGTCGTCCTGCCCGGCTTCGGCAAGGCCGCGCTGCGGTTCATGGACAGGCCGAGCCGGGACGGCAGCTCCCCCGACGCGTGGTCGTCCAGCACCAAGAACCTCGACGTGCACTACTCCTCGGGCGTCGCGAACCACTTCTACTACCTGCTGTCCGAGGGCAGCGGCGCGAAGACGATCAACGGCGTCTCCTACAACAGCCCGACGTCCAACGGCTCCACGGTCACCGGCATCGGCCGGGACGCCGCCACGAAGATCTGGTACCGGGCGCTGACCACGTACATGACGTCCTCGACCGACTACAAGGGCGCGCGGACCGCGACCCTGAACGCCGCCGGCGACCTCTACGGCGCGGGCAGCACCCAGTACAACACCGTGGCCGCGGCCTGGTCCGCGGTGAACGTGAACTAGCGGCCCCGGTCCCGGGGTGGGGAGCCCCGCGCCCGGCCGGGCGCGGGGCTTTCCCGGGTTGATGATCCGCACGGCGCCGCCATGGGGAAGAATCGGGGGCATGGCTACTACACGCACCGCAAACGCGCACTGGGAAGGCTCGCTCATCGAGGGCCAGGGGACCGTCTCGCTGGACTCCTCGAAGCTCGGCACGTACGACGTGACCTGGGCATCGCGGTCCGAGGAGCCCAGCGGACGGACGAGCCCGGAGGAGCTCATCGCCGCCGCGCACTCCACCTGCTACTCGATGGCGCTCTCGCACGCCCTCGCCGGGGCCGGCTCGCCGCCGGAGAAGGTGGACACCAAGGCCGAGGTCACGTTCCAGCCGGGCGAGGGCATCACCGGCATCCACCTGACCGTCCGGGCGAGCGTGCCCGGCCTGTCCGCGGCCGACTTCGAGAAGTTCGCCCAGGACGCCAAGGCGAACTGCCCCGTCAGCAAGGCCCTCGCGGGCACCACCATCACCCTCGACGCCGGCCTCGCCTGAGGCCTCAGCCGGTCGCGGCGGCGGGTTCCGGAGGGTTGGGGACCGCGCCGCCGTACCGGCGGTCGCGGGAGGCGTAGACCTCGCAGGCGTGCCACAGGTGGCGGCGGTCGAAGTCGGGCCAGAGCGTGTCGAGGAAGACCATCTCCGCGTACGCCGACTGCCACAGCAGGAAGTTGGACGTGCGCTGCTCCCCCGACGAGCGCAGGAACAGGTCGACGTCCGGGATGCCGGGCTCGTCCAGGTAGCGGGCGAAGACCTTCTCGCTGATCTTGTCCGGGTTGAGCCGCCCGTCGCGGACGTCGCGCGCGATCGCCGCGGCCGCGTCCGCGATCTCGGCCCGGCCGCCGTAGTTGACGCAGAACTGCAGCGTGAGGACGTCGTTGCCGCGGGTCATCTCCTCGGCCGTCTCCAGCTCGCTGATGACGCTGCGCCACAGCCGCGGCCGCCGGCCCGCCCACCGGACCCGGACGCCCATCGCGTGGAGCTGGTCGCGGCGGCGGCGGATCACGTCCCGGTTGAAGCCCATGAGGAAGCGGACCTCGTCCGGCGAGCGCTTCCAGTTCTCGGTGGAGAACGCGTACGCCGACAGGTAGGGGACGCCCAGCTCGATCGCCCCCATGATCACGTCGAAGAGCGAGTCCTCGCCGCGCTTGTGCCCCTCGGTGCGCGGCAGCCCGCGCTCCTTCGCCCAGCGGCCGTTGCCGTCCATGACGATGGCGATGTGCCGCGGCACGAGGTCCGCGGGGATCGCGGGCGGGGTGGCGCCGTCGCGGTGCGGCTCCGGCGGCGATACGGCCCTTCTCAAACTCGCTCCCTGTCGGTGTCGTCGGTGCTCGGCGCGGGATGCGCGTCCCGCTCCACATGGCGCAGGGAGCGGATCCCGTGCTCCAGATGCCACTGGAGGTAGGCGGCGACCAGGCCGCTCGTCTCGGCCCGGTGGCGCTGCTCGCTGCCGTCGGCGTACTCCCAGTCGCCGCGCAGCAGCGCCAGCATCAGCGCGAACGTCGGCGGCGCCGGGGTCGCGGCGCCCGGCTGCCGGCAGTTCGCGCAGACCGCGCCGCCCGCCGCGATCGCGAACCCGCGCAGCCCGCCGCGGGTGCCGCAGCGGCAGCACTCGTCCAGCGCGGGCGCCCAGCCGGCGACCGACAGCGAGCGCAGCAGGAACGCGTCCAGGACGAGCCGGGCGTCGTGGCCGCGCTCGGCGAGCGTGCGCAGCCCGCCGACCAGCAGCAGGAACTGCCGCAGCGCGGGCTCGCCCTCCTCGCTCGTCAGCTTCTCCGCCGTCTCCAGCATCGCCGTCCCGGCCGTGTAGCGGGGGTAGTCGGCGACGAGGGCCTCCCCGTAGGGGCGGATGGTCTCGGCCTGCGTGACGAGGTCGAGGGACCGCCGCTCGTACAGCTGGAGGTCCACGTGCGTGAACGGCTCCAGCCGCGCGCCGAACCTGGACCTGGTCTTGCGGACCCCCTTCGCCGCGGCGCGGATCCGGCCGGTCCGCCGGGTCAGCACCGTCACGATGCGATCGGCCTCGCCCAGCTTCTGGGTGCGCAGGACGATACCTTCGTCGCGGTAGAGGGTCACCCGTTCATTCTGGCGCACGCGGCGCGATGCCTCGGCGCGGTAGCCGGACATCTCCCCAGTGTCTCCATATAACGCCCGAACGGTGCCGCTGCGCTGTGCTGCCATCACCTACCGTGACCGGATTCGGCCGTGCCGTCCTGCCGAAAGCTGTGGCCCGGACCCTACCGAGCTGGCAGCGTTGGGGCATGAGATGCCACATCGTGCCACCGCACATGCTGGAGCGGCTCGCCCGCGACGCCGATGACCCGGCGCTCCGCGCCCGGGCCCGCCGTACGCTGGCGCTCACCTCGGCGCAGTTCACCGACCGGGCGACGACCGCGGCCGGGGCCCCCGCCCCGTCGCAGGACTACGTCCCCGCCCGGACGATCGGCGACGCCGGAGGGCGCGAGGAGCTGCCCGGCCGCACCGTCCGCGCCGAGGGCGCCCCCGCCTGCGGCGACGAGGCCGCCGACCAGGTCTACGACTGGCTCGGCGCGACGTTCGACTTCTTCGAGGCCGCGTACCGGCGCAACTCGATCGACGGCGCCGGGCTGCCGATGGTGTCGACCGTCCACTACGGCGAGCGGTACGACAACGCCTTCTGGAACGGCGAGCAGATGGTGTACGG
The DNA here is from genome assembly GCF_040643275.1 of Spirillospora sp. NPDC047418. Taxonomy (NCBI): domain Bacteria; kingdom Bacillati; phylum Actinomycetota; class Actinomycetes; order Streptosporangiales; family Thermomonosporaceae; genus Spirillospora; species Spirillospora sp. NPDC047418. The sequence continues at coordinate 113,026 of NZ_JBEYTW010000007.1, read as the reverse complement.
GGACGGCGACGGCGTCATCTTCACCTCGTTCACCAGTTGTCTCGACGTCACCGGGCACGAACTCGCCCACGGCGTCACCCAGCACACCGCGAACCTGGAGTACTACGGACAGGCGGGCGCGCTCAACGAGTCCGTGTCGGACGTGTTCGGCTCGCTGGTCAAGCAGTGGCATCTCGGGCAGGCCGCCGACCGCGCCGACTGGCTCATCGGGCAGGGCCTGCTCGCCCCCGGCGTCGGCGGCGTCGCGCTCCGCTCGATGAAGGAGCCCGGCACCGCCTACGACGACCCCCGGCTCGGCAAGGACCCGCAGCCCGCCCACATGGACCACTACGTCGACACCTACCGCGACAACGGCGGCGTCCACATCAACTCGGGCATCCCCAACCACGCCTTCTACCTCGCGGCCACCGCCATCGGCGGCAACGCCTGGGAGAGGGCGGGGCGCGTCTGGTACGACACGCTCACCGGCGGCTCGCTGGCCGCCGACGCCGACTTCGCGGGGTTCGCCGCCGCGACCGTCCAGGCCGCGACCCGGCTGTACGGCGCCGGCTCCGTCGAGGAGAAGGCGGTGAGCCGCGGCTGGACGGGGGTGGGGATCCCCACGGAGGCGAACGGATAGCGCAGTGAGAGTGACAGTCGTCCGCAGCGGAGGGTTCGCGGGGATCGAGCGGCGCGCTCAGTCCGACAGCGCCAGCGACCCCATGCTGACGAGGCTCGTCCACCGGGTGGACCTGAAGACGGTGCCGCCACCGGGCCGGATCCCCGATCAGTTCCTGTACGAGATCGACATCGACGGCGACCGGACCACCGTCGGCGAGGCCCAGCTCCACGGCCCCCTCCGCGAGCTGGTCCACCACGTCCTCGGCCCTTGAGCCCGCCCCGTCGCCCCCGGCCCACCGCCGGCCGGGGGCGACGGGCCGGTGCCGGAGGCAACGGGCCAGTGCTGGAGGTCAGGGCCGGGGGCGTCGGGAGGCTAGGGCGTCGGGGCGTCCTTGATGGAGACGATTCCGTCCATCCCGGCCAGGTGGGCCGGGTCCAGCGGGGCGTAGCCGAACCAGGGCGATGCGCGGAGCGCGGGCTGTGCGGCGCCGAGGGCGATGGCCAGCCGCGGGGCGTCGATGAGGCAGCGGTCCTCCGGCAGCGCGTACAGGAGTCCTTCGAGGGTGTCCGGGGGCGGCGTGTCCACGCCGTGGTGCCGAATCGTGCCGAGGGCCGTGGCCAGGAAGGCGTAGTCCCGGCCGAGGCGGGCGCCGGCGAGCGCGCCGGCGCTCCACCACTCCAGCCGCCGCCCACCCATCCGCATCGAGCTCTCGGCGCGCTGGAGGTGGCCGTTGTGCGCGTGCACCAGTGTCGGGCCCCGGTCGGCCGCCGCCAGGAGGTTCCCGGCCATCATCGCGTCCCGGATGCTCACCAGCCACGTCAGGCGGGCCTGCGAGGTGTCGGCCATCCAGTGGTGGTAGCGCAGCAGGCCGGTGGCGGTGCGGCCGTACAGGCGCGCCCGTGCGTCGTCGTCCCCCGAGGTCTGCGGCTGCGCGTCGAGCAGCGCCGCGAGGTCGTCCGCCAGCAGCCGCAGTTCCCCGGCGTCGGGTGACCGCCCCACGGACTGGGACGGGTCCATCATCGCCGCCGGATTCGTCCAGCGGGCGTCGTCGCCGATCAGGCGGTCCAGGGCTTCGGCGGTGCAGGGCAGGAGAGCCGCGTCCACCCGGGAGGCGAGGTACTCGTGGAGCGCGGTGAGCACCTGCCGGGGGCTCGCGGCGTGGGTCATCTCCAGCGGGCCGTCGAATCCGGCGAAGCGGACCCGGTCGGACGTCGGCCGGCCCTCGTTGTACGCGCGCATCCAGCGGACGAGCTCGCGGTTGGCCGCGGAGGCGCCCCACCCGTGGCTGAACCCGCGCTCCATGACATCGTCGAGAGTGCCCCTGCCCGAGGCGACGTAGTCGTCCACGGCCAGGCCCATCAGGCAGTCGCTCTCGATCGCGATCGTCCGGTAGCCCTCCTGCTCGACGAGCTGCCGGAAGAGGTCGTTGCGGACCTCCAGCAGGACGTCCTCGCCATGGGTGGGCTCGCCCAGCGCGAGCATCCTGGGCCGGTTCGGGAGGAGGCTCATGACGGCGGCGGCCTCGACGGCGTGCACGGTGTCCTTGATGCCAGTAACAACCATGACTTGAACAGTATCTTTGAACAGACGAGTGAAGCTTTGTAGCAATATTGGGTGCTTAGAGAAGCAAAAGCTTCAAATGCGGAGATGAGCCACGCCGGTTGACCTGGTACGGGGGCGGGGACCGCGGGCGCCTCCCAACACCCGCGGTCCCCGGTCCTCGGTCAGTTGCGGTCGATGGTGAACGTGGTGGTGGTGTTCTTGATGTCCTGGTAGTTGTCGTGCAGGTCCAGGCCGTTGAAGGTCACCGAGCCGACGGCCGGGCCCTGGCCGGCTTCGGGCTGCTCGTTGACCCAGATTCCGAAGCCGGACTTGGCGTCGAACTCGTCACCGCTCTTGCGCGCGCCGGAGATGCCGACGTTCGTCAGAACGGTGTCGGTGATGGGGTTGAGCGGCTGCCCTCCGGTGTACTTGGTCTGGAACATGATTCCGGAGTAGGTCGGGTCGACGATGTCGACGTCGTTGATGCGGATACCGCGGAACGGGAATTCGCCGGAGAACAGCCACAGGGCCGGGAACGTCTGCTGTCCCCAGAAATGGCCGCCGTCCCGGACGAGGGAGATGTTCTCGAACTTCGTCTGCGGGTCCGATTCGAAGCCGAGGGCCGGAATGCCCCCGAACTGCAGCGTCCCGACCGTGATGCCGGAGTAGACGAGGGTGTCGGCGATGTGGATGTTGCGGAACGTGTTGCCGCCTCCTCCGTAGACGGCCAGGCCGGCGGCCCGCCAGGTCAGCAGCGAGGTCAGGTCCTCGAAGACGTTGCCGGTCTCCTGCTCGTTGTGGTTGTCGATCGCGGGGAACAGCGCGAAACTGTCGTCGCCGGTCGTGCGGGTCTCGACGTTCGCGACGTGGTTGCCGCTGCTGCCGTTGGTGAAGTTGAGGCCGTCCGCCCAGGTGTCCCGGATCCGCGAGTTCCTGATCGTGGAATCGTCGACGTTGGTGCCCCAGAACAGGCAGACGACGTGCTCGACCCAGATGTCGTCGATCGTCATGTCGCCGACGTTCGAGAAGTCGAACACCTTTCCCGGCCCGTCGATGCGGGACGTGTAGTTGCCGAAGAACCCGAACCCGGAGAACGTCGAGCCGTTCGCGGACGCCTCCGTCCGGAATCCGGCGTCGGTGTTCTGCTGGTTCGGCGGCGTGCGGAAGCGGGTGAACCACGGCCCCGCCCCGACGACCTTCACGGCCTTTCCGTAGACCTGGAACTTCTGCGCGGTGTCGTAGGTCCCGGGCGGAAGGTAGACGCCGGTCAGGGTGGAGTCCTGGCGCACCTTGTCGAGCGCGTTCTGGACGTCCTGGTGCGTGAACCCGGCGGGCACCGCGTAGGTGGCGGGGTCGGGGTTCGGCGCGGCCGCCGCCAGTTCGGTGTTGACGAAGTCGATCGCGTAGGTGGTGGTGTTGGCGGCGTCCTTCCGCAGTTTGATCTTGTGGCCGGCCGGCACGGTCGTGCCGAGCATCAGGTTCGCCTCGTCGTAGATGTGCCGGGCCGGTCCGGCGCCCGGCGAGTCGCTCGGGCTCGCCTCGGCCCCGTACACCCACGTGTACCGGGACGTCAGGTCGATGGCCTTGAGGAACGTCCCGTCGACGTAGACGTTGAGCGTCGAGTCGATGCCGCCGCCGCCCGCCGCGTCCGGGATGGAGTACCGGGCCACGAGCGTGTTGGTGGCCGCCTTGGTCGTGAACTCGACGCTGCTGCCGGTGGAGTCGAGCGTGACCGCGCGGCGCCCGGACGCCTCCCCCGCCAGGTCGCCGATCGTGCGGTTGGGCCCGACGACGGACGCGCCGCCCGCGAGCACGCCGTCCTCCGCCTCGTACATGTCGAACGGCAGATGTGCCCCGCGACCGACGAACAGGGCCTGCGTGGACGTGTTGTTCCCGCGTTTGACCGGCACCTCGTTGGCGTCGTCCGCGATGACGGTCTGCACGGTGTACCGGCCGTTCGCCGCCGTCCACGTGCCCAGGCCGATCGGGGTGGTGGTGGCGCCGGGCGCGAGTGAACCGCTGTAGGAGCCGGTCAGCGTCTTCACCGTGGCGTCGCCGTCGAGCACCTTCAGCGTGATCCCGTGCTCGCCGCTAGCGGTCGGCTGCGTCCCGTTGTTGCGCAGGGCCACCGAGAAGGTCACGGTGTCGCCCTGCCTCGGGTTGCCGGGACTCCACGTGACGGCCTGCGCCACCAGGTCGGAGCTGGGCACCTGGCCGACGTTCAGCGTGGCACTCGCCGTGTTGTTGGTCTCGTTGAGCTCGATGTCGTCGCCACCGGCGTCCGCCTTGGCGGCGACGGTGCAGGAGCCCGCGCCGCGCGTCCCGATCGACGCGGACACGGTCGTGGACGCACCGGCGGCCAGCTCGCCGACCTGCGCGGACGCCGCCTTCTGGGTGCCGACCAGGAAGTCGAGGCCGCTCGGGTCGGCCGTGCCCGTCCCGATGTTCTCGACGGTCGCGCGCAGCGTGACGTCGTCCGTCTCGTCCGGGGACGCCGGCGTCCAGGCGAGATCGGTGACGGTCAGGTCGGGTGTCGGCGCGGGAGTGCCGATGACCTGGAACTCGGCGGCCTGCCCCCCGGGCGCGCCCGAGTTGGACGTGAACTCCAGCCGCACCTCGGCGGCGGTCGCCACGACCGGGATCGTCACGGTGTTCCCGCCGGACGGGTCGAACGTGTACGTCGCGGACGGCTTGATCGTCGTGAAGGAGCCCTTGGGGCTGCTGCGTCCGAGCACTTCGATCGTCTGGGTGCGCGTCGCCCATGCCGGGTCCGGGTTCAGCTTCACCACGACGAACGTCAGGTCTGCCTTAGCGCCGAGGTTGACGGTGAGCGCGGCCGGATAGGCGCCCGACCCCGATTCCCAGTACGTCGCCACGTCGTTGTCGTTGGCGTTGGTCTCGGCGAATGTGTACACGTGCGACGAAGCGGTGATCGGTTTCCCTGCGGCCAGGTTCGTTCCGCCGCCTCGGCCCTGCCGGGTCACGACGTTGCTGTCGGACGAGACATTGCCGGCCGCGTCCCGTGCCCGCACGTAGTAGGAGACGGTCGCCGTGTCCGGCTGGCCGTCGGTGTAGGTGAGCACGCCGCCCGCGACGCTCGCGCGCTTCTCGCCGTTGGCGTAGATGTCGTACCCGGTCACGCCCACCGCGTCGGACGAGGCGTTCCAGGTCAGCCTGACCTTTCCGGCGGACGGCTCGCTGAACGCCAGCCCGGCCGGCGCGGTCGGCGGCGTCCGGTCCCCGGTGGCCGGCCCGTAGACCTCCAGCTCCGACAGCTGCCCGGCGGGCCATCCGGTGTTGGCGGTGATGCGGACCCGCAGGTAGCGGGTGGGCGTGGACGCGTAGGTCAGCGTCACGGTGTTCCGCGCCGCCGGGTCGAACACGCGCCCGGCGGAGCCGGCCAGGTCGGTGTAGGCCGTCCCGTCCGTGCTGCCCTGCACGGAGAGCGTCTGGGTGCGGGTCCCCCAGTTCGCGGCCGGGAGCTTGAGGACGACCTTGCTCGTGCCGACGGAGGCGCCGAGGTCGACCTGGATCCACTGCGGGAACGCGTTGTTCGCGCTCTCCCAGTAGGTGGCCTGGTCGCCGTCGTTGACGTTCGGCGCGGCGTACCGGCCGTTGGAACTGCTCGCGGAGACGGTCCTGCCTGCGGCCAGGTTCGGCTCGGCCGCCGCCGCGGGCGCCGCCGCCGGGCCGGTCAGCCCGGCGGCGGCGAGTGCGGCGGCCAGTGCGGCGGCCGGCAGGATGCGGAGGGACTTCGGTCTCATCGCTGGTGATCTCCCTACTGGTGGGGGTGGGGGCACCTGCCTGGGAGGAGCGGCAGAGATCTGGGGTCAGCGCAGCCAGGCGGCCGTGTCGGGCGGGAGCAGGCCGCCCGGCAGCGGGCCGCTCGCCAGCAGCACCTCGCCGGTGAGCGGGACGGGTCCGGCGCCGAGGTTCACCACGCAGGTCAGGCCGGAGTCGCGGGTGAACGCCAGGACGCCGTCATCGGACGGGAGCCAGGTGAGGGAGCCGTCGCCGAGGTGCTCGCGGCGGAGCGCGAGGGCGTCCCGGTAGAGGTTCAGCATCGAGCCGGGGTCGGCGTCCTGCGCCTCGGCGGTGAGGTCCTTCCAGTCGGGCGGCTGCGGCAGCCACGGGTCGCCGCCGAACCCGAACGGCGGCTCGTCGCCCGACCACGGGAGCGGGACGCGGCAGCCGTCGCGGCCGGGGTCGGTGTGGCCGGATCGGCTCCAGATGGGGTCCTGGCGCAGGTCGTCCGGTAGGTCCTCGACCTCCGGGAGCCCGAGCTCCTCGCCCTGGTAGATGTAGACGGCGCCGGGCAGCGCCATCGCCAGGAGCGCGGCCGCCCGTGCCCGCCGGACGCCGAGGGCGCGGTCGGTCGGCGCGCCGTGCCGCCGGTCCTGCAGGTCGAACGAGGTGTCGGCGCGCCCGTACCGGGTCACCGGGCGGACGACGTCGTGGTTCGACAGCACCCACGTGGGCGGCGCGCCGAGCGGGACGTGCGTCGCGAGCGTCGTGTCGATGACCCGCCGCAGCGCGTCCGGTTCGAGCGCGCAGTTCAGGAAGTCGAAGTTGAACGCGGTGTGCATCTCGTCCGGGCGCAGGTAGCGGGCGAACCGCTCCTGGTCGGGCAGCCACACCTCGCCGACGAGCATCCGGCCCGGGTAGGCGTCGGTGACCTTCCGCCAGCCCCGGTAGATCTCGTGGACGCCGTCCCGGTCGGTGAACGGGTCGAGGCCGTCGGGTTCGGCGTCGGGGTCCTTGACCAGCAGCGCCGCCGAGTCGATGCGGATGCCGTCCACGCCCCGCCCGTACCAGAACCGCAGGACGTCGTGGAACTCCTCGGCGACGTCGGCGGAGTTCCAGTTGAAGTCGGGCTGCTCGGGCGCGAACAGGTGCAGGTACCAGTCGCCGTCCGGCAGCGGGGTCCACGCCGGCCCGCCGAAGATCGACTGCCAGTCGTTGGGCGGGCCGCCGTCCCGGCCGTGGCGGAACCAGAACCGCTCCCGCTCCGGCGAGCCCGGCCCGGCCGCGACCGCCTCCCGGAACCAGGCCGACGCGTGCGAGGTGTGGTTCGGCACCACGTCCAGGATGATCCGCAAGCCGGCGGCGTGCGCCGCCCCGATCAGCGACTCGGCCTCGGCGAGCGTGCCGAACACCGCCGCGACGTCCCGGTAGTCGGCGACGTCGTAGCCGCCGTCCGCCATCGGGGACGGGTACCACGGGTTCAGCCACAGCGCGTCCACGCCGAGCCCGGCGAGGTAGGGCAGGCGGTCGCGCAGGCCGGCGAGGTCGCCGACGCCGTCGCCGTTCCCGTCGGCGAAACTGCGCGGGTAGACCTGGTAGATCACCGCGCCGCGCCACCACGTTTCGGGCATGCTGACAACTCCTTAGAGAGAAAGGTGCGGGACGGGGAAGGGGGTCAGCCCTTCAGCCCGCCCGCCGTGAGACCGGCCATGATGTGCCGCTGGAAGGCGAAGAAGACGACGATGGTGGGCAGGCTCGCGATCACCAGCGAGCCGATCAGCACGTTCTGCGGGACCTGGACGGCGAGCGAGGAGATCGCGACGCTGATCGTCGTGCGGCCGGTGTCGGGCAGCACGAGCAGCGGCCACACGAAGTCGCGCCACACGTTCACCACCGTGAAGATCGACACGACGCCGAGGATGGGCCGCGACACCGGCAGCACGATCGCCCACAGGATCCGGGCGGGCGAGGCGCCGTCCACCTCGGCCGCGTCCAGCAGCTCGGCGGGGATCGAGTCGAAGAACCGCTTCAGCAGGAAGATGTTGAACGCGTTCGCGGCGGCCGGCAGCCAGATCGCCCACGGGGTGTTGAGCAGGTTGACGTGGAGGATCGGCAGGTCCTTCACGGTCAGGTAGGCGGGCAGCAGGATGACCATCGGCGGGATCATCAGCGTCGCCAGCATCCCGCCGAGGATCGCCTTGCCGAGGATCGGCCGCAGCTTCGACAGCGCGTACGCGGCGGTGACGTCCACGCCGAGCGTGAACAGCCATGCCCCGAACGCGTACACGGTCGTGTTCCACAGGTATCTGCCGAGGTCGAGCTGCCGCCACGCCTCCCGGTACCCGCTCAGGTCGATGCCGTGCGGGAACAGGCTCGGCGGGACGCCGGCCAGCTCGTCCGGCGACTTCATCGCGCCGGTGACCATCCAGTAGAGCGGGAAGACGAACACGAACGTGAACGTCACGAACACGGTGCCGAACACCGTCCAGTAGACGGCCTTCCCGCGCCGGGTGCCGAGGGTGTGCGGCGAGACGAGCGTCCGCGTCTCCGACATGGCGCCTACCTCGCTTCCTCGCGCGAGACGCGCAGGTAGATGACGGAGAACACCATCAGGACGAGCATGAGCATCAGCCCGAGCGCGCCGCCTCCGCCGAAGTTGGTGAAGTTGAACGCGTACTGGTACATCAGGTACGCGACGGTGACGGTGGCGTCCTCGGGCCCGCCGCCGGTGAGCAGGAACGGCTCGATGAACACCTGCATCGTCGCGATGATCTGGAGCAGGAGCATGACGAGCAGGATCAGCCTCGTCTGCGGGACCGTGATGTGCCTGATCCGGCGGAACAGCCCGGCCCCGTCCAGCTCCGCCGCCTCGTACAGCTCGCCGGGGATCGTCTGCAGGGCGGCCAGGTAGATCAGCGTGCCGCTGCCGAGGTTCATCCACGTCGACACGATCACGAGGGAGACCAGCGCGGTGCCGGTCGAGTCGAGCCAGCTCAGCCCCGGCAGCTGGAAGAACCCGAGGATCTGGTTGAACAGGCCCGGCCCCGGGTCGTAGAACCACTTGAACAGCAGCACCGCGACCGCCGGCGGCAGCATCACCGGCAGGTAGACGACGAACCGCAGGTAGCCGCGGGCGTGCTTCAGCTCGTTCAGGACGATCGCGACGGCGAACGGGACCACGTACCCGATCACCAGCGCGAGCAGCGTGAAGATCGCCGTGTTGACCCAGGCGTCCACGAACACCGGGTCCGCGATCACCGTGCGGAAGTTGTCCAGGCCGACCCAGCGGGCGTCCCCGACGAAGTTCGTCTGCTGGAAGCTGAGCAGGACCTCCCGGACGATCGGGTACCAGGAGAAGAACGCGAAGCAGATCAGCGCCCCGCACAGGAACCCGTAGGCGGTCAGGTTGCGCCGCGCGGTCCGGCGCCGGCGGGTGGGCGCCGGGCGCCGCGGCTCCGCGGGCCGCGGGCGCGTCCGCGCAGTGATCATGGTCGGTGTCCCCTCGGTCGGGCGGTCCCGGGGCGGCGGCGCGGCCGGCGCCGGCGCCCCGGGCGGGCGGGCGGGCGTCAGGTTCCGGACCGGGCGAGCACCGCGTCGGCCTTCTTCTGCGCGTCCGCCAGCAGGTCGTCGACGTTGGCGTCGCGCCTGGTCAGCACCGCCGACACGACCGAGTCGAGGATGGCGTAGAGCTGCTGCGCCTGCGGCGGCTCCAGCTTCCCGGGGACCGAGGTGTAGGCGTCCTCGTACGGCTTGAAGTTCTGGACCGGCAGGTTCGCGGACGCGGCGCGCAGCTCCCGGTCCCGCTGCCCGACCGCGTTCTGCCCGAACAGCTTCGGCTGCGGGATCCCGACCGGGCGGCCGTCCTTCGCGGCCCGCGCGTAGTTCAGCTGCCCCTGCCCGGGTGTGAGGGCGTAGTACTCCAGCCACATCAGCCCGGCCTTGATCTTCTCCGGCGGCGCCTTCGGGTTGACCATGTAGCCGTCACCGCCGAGCAGCGTGCCCGTCCCGCCGGGGATCGGGCCCATGCCGTAGTCCGCGTAGTCGCCCCTGAACTGGTCGACGAGCGCGGTCGCGTTGTCGGGGGCACCGAGGTACATGCCGAGCTTGCCGGACGCCATCATCCGCTGGATGTCGGCGTCGACGAGGAGCTGCTTGGCGCCCATCGAGTCGTCCGTCCAGCGCATGTCCTTGAGGTTCTGCAGGACGGCCCTGCCCTGCGGGCCGTTGAACGCCGACTTCCTGCCGTCGGGGGCGACCATCGCGCCGCCCTGGCTGTAGAGCGAGGTGGTGAAGTGCCAGCCGCCCTGGTTCTTGGCGCTCAGCTCGGCGTACCCGACGACGCCGTCGCCGAGCGCGCTGATCTTCTTGGCCGCGTCGCGGACCTCGGCCCACGTCTTCGGCGGCGCGTCCGGGTTCAGGCCGGCCTTCGTGAACAGCTTCCGGTTGTAGAACAGGCCCATCGTGTAGTTCTGCCGGGGCAGCCCGTACACCTTGCCGCCGTTCTTGAAGACCTTCATGACGGTCGGGTCGAGGCTCGGGTACTGCCCGACCCGGCCGATGTAGGGGGTGAGGTCGGCGGCCTGGCCGCGCCGGACGACGTTCTGGACGTCGGTGAAGTAGACGTAGAAGACGTCCTCCATCTGCCCGCCGGCCAGCTTCGCCTGGAAGGTCTGCGGGTCGATGCAGGGGAAGGCGTCCTTGCCCTCGACCGTGATGTTGGGGTGCAGCTTCTGGAACGCGGCGACGTCCTCGTTCCACTCCTTGCGCTGGGCCTCCTGGCTCTTGGCCGGCATGCAGCCGACCGTGATCGACACCTTGGTGCCGGCGTCCAGGGGTGCGCTGTCCTTGCCGTCCGGGCCGTCCCCGCCGCAGCCGGCGGCGGTCGCGCCGAGAACGGCCGTGAGCAGGGTGGCCAGAATCCGGGATCTCATGGGGGTTCCTCCTGGGCCGTCGGGTCGGCCAATTGCGAGGAACATACATAGCCCGACAACTCAATGCAATAGCTGAATTAAGATACGCAAGAACTCGACAATAGGAACGGTCCTGGACGTAAGCCGAGGTCGGAAACGCGAAAGCCGCCTTGCGCGAAGGCGGCTTCCGGACGGTCCGGAGTCAGGCGGGGCGCACGGGCGCGGTCGAGGCGCGGACGACCAGCTCCGGCTCGTACAGCAGTTCCTCGGCGGTCACCGAGCCGCCCTCCACCTGGCTCACCAGCAGCATCACCGCCGCGCGGCCGATGGCCTCGATCGGCTGCCGGACGGTGGTCAGCGGCGGGTTCACGCAATTCATGAACGCCGAGTCGTCGTAACCGACGACCGAAACGTCGCCGGGCACCGACTTCCCGAGCCGCCGGACCGCGCGGATCACCCCGAGGGCGAGCGGGTCGCTGGCGCAGATGATGCCGGTGACACCGTCCCGGATCAGCCGCCCGGTGACGGCCTGGCCGCCCTCCAGCGAGAACATGCTGCGCCTGATCCAGGCGTCCGGCAGCTCGACGCCCGCGCGCTCGGCGGCGGCGCGGACGGCGGCGAGCTTGCGGCTGGACGGCACGTGGTCGGCCGGGCCGAGGACGGCCCCGATCCGCTCGTGCCCGAGCGACAGCAGGTGCGCGAACGCCTGCTCGGCGGCCACCGCGTCGTCGGTGGAGACCTGCGGGAAGCCGAGCTCGGCGGCGGCCGCGTTGACCAGCACCACCGGCAGCCGGACGTCCAGCAGCCGGTGGTAGTGGTCGTGCGGCGCGTCCGCCTCGGCGTACAGCCCGCCGGCGAACACCACCCCGGACGCCTGCTGCTGCAGCAGCATCTCGACGTAGTCGGCCTCCGACAGCCCGCCCGGGGTGAGCGTGCACAGCACCGGGGTGAACCCGCGCTGGGCGAGGGCGCCGCCGACGACCTCGGCCAGCGCGGGGAAGATCGGGTTGCCGAGCTCGGGCAGCACGAGGCCGACCAGCCGGGCCCGCTCGCCCCGCAGCTGGGTGGGGCGCTCGTAGCCGAGCACGTCGAGGGCGGTGAGGACGGCCGCGCGGGTCGCGTCCGACACGCCGGGCTTGTCGTTCAGGACCCGGCTGACGGTGGCCTCGCTGACCCCGACCTTCTTGGCGACCTCGGCCAGTCGACGTGTCATGCCGCAACTATACGACGGGACCGCGCAAGCGGCTTACGCTTCTTGCGTCCGGGACACCCGGTTCACGGCGGACAGGATGGCCTTGAGGGAGGCGGTCACGATGTTGCCGTCGATGCCGACGCCCCATACCGTCGCGCCGTTCACGTCGCACTCGACGTAGGCGGCGGCGCGGGCGTCGCCGCCGGCGCTCATCGCGTGCTCGGCGTAGTCCAGCACCCGGACGTCGACGCCGACCGTGGCGAGCGCGTCCTCGAACGCCGAGACGGGGCCGTTGCCGACGCCCTCGATCTCGCGGATCTCGCCGTCGATGCGGACGTCGCAGCTGAGCGCGTCCTTCTCGTCCACCCGGGACGTGGTGCGGTGCGCCAGCAGCCCGGCGCGCGGCCCGTTGCCGAGGAACTCGGCGTCGAAGATCTCCCACATGCGCTCGGGCGTGACCTCGCCGCCGGCGCTGTCGGTGTGCTCCTGCACCACCCGGGAGAACTCGATCTGCAGCCGGCGCGGCAGCTCCAGGGAGTGCTCGGTCTTCATGACGTAGGCGACGCCGCCCTTGCCGGACTGGCTGTTGACCCGGATGACGGCCTCGTACGTCCGGCCGACGTCGTGCGGGTCGATCGGCAGGTACGGGACCTCCCAGCGGTACTCCTCCACCGGCGTCCCGGCGGCCTCGGCGTCGCGCCGCAGGTGGTCGAAGCCCTTGTTGATGGCGTCCTGGTGGGAACCGGAGAACGCGGTGTAGACCAGGTCGCCGCCGTAGGGGTGCCGCTCGTGGACGGGCAGCTGATTGCAGTACTCGACGGTCCGCCGGACCTCGTCGATGTCGGAGAAGTCGATCTGCGGGTCGACGCCCTGGGTGAACAGGTTCAGGCCCAGGGTGACCAGGCAGACGTTGCCGGTGCGCTCGCCGTTGCCGAACAGGCAGCCCTCGATGCGGTCGGCGCCCGCCATGTAGCCCAGCTCGGCGGCGGCGACGGCGGTGCCGCGGTCGTTGTGCGGGTGCAGCGACAGGACGACCGAGTCGCGGTAGGCGAGGTTGCGGTGCATCCACTCGATCTGGTCGGCGTACACGTTCGGCGTCGCCATCTCGACGGTCGCCGGCAGGTTGACGATGACCTTCCGGTCCGGGGTCGGCTTCCACACGTCGTTCACGGCGTTGCAGACCTCGACGGCGTACTCCAGCTCGGTGCCGGTGAACGACTCCGGCGAGTACTGGAAGTAGATCTCGGTGTCGCCCATGTCCTCGGCGAGCTTGGCGCACAGCTTGGCGCCCTCGACGGCGATCGCGGTGATGCCGTCCCTGTCCTGGCCGAACACGACGCGGCGCTGCAGCGTGCTGGTCGAGTTGTACAGGTGGACGATCGCCTGCTTGGCGCCGCGCACCGACTCGAAGGTCCGCTCGATCAGCTCGGGGCGGGCCTGCGTCAGGACCTGGATCACGACGTCGTCGGGGATCCGGCCCTCGTCGATGATCTGCCGGACGAAGTCGAAGTCGGTCTGGCTGGCCGCCGGGAACCCGACCTCGATCTCCTTGTAGCCCATCCGTACCAGCAGCTCGAACATCTGCAGCTTGCGGTGGGCGTCCATCGGGTCGATCAGGGCCTGGTTGCCGTCGCGCAGGTCGACCGCGCACCAGCGCGGCGCCTCGGTGGTCACCTGGCCGGGCCAGGTCCGGTCGGGCAGGGTGACCGGCGCGAACGGCCGGTAGCGCTGGAAGGGCATGCCCGAAGACTGCTGTTGCGGATACATCCGTTGAGATCTCTCTGCTCGAACCTCGCGGCCGACGTCCACGTCAAAGTCCCGCAGCGAGGGAGCCGACCTGTCTTACAGGCCCCCGCTGCGGCCGCTAAGGAGGAGCAGCTCACGCAACACGTTCGCCACGTTAACAGATGCCATCCGGGTTCCGGAAACAAGCGTCCGGATGATGAGACGACAAGGGCCTCCTCCGTCTCATCGAACGCGCCGCGGCGCCGCCGGCATTCCCCTCCGGGATCAGGGGACGAGCACGGACAGGCAGGTCACACAGCCGTCGAGCGCCTCGAACTCGCCGATGTCGACGCTCGTGACGCGCAGGCCGTCCGCCGCCAGCTGGGCCGCCGTGCGCGGCGCCGAGGCCGCCATCAGCACGTGGCCGGGGCCGAGCGGGACCACGTGCGCGCCCGCCGGCTCGGGCGCGACCCGCAGGCTCGGCAGCGCGGAGGTGTCCACCAGCTCGGGCAGCCCGATGAGGTCGCCGTCCGGCAGCGCGGTCAGCGCCGACTTCAGGTGCAGGCAGCCGCGGGTGTCGACCGGGACCACCTTCCGCCCGCCGAGCAGGTGCGCGAGCTGGCAGATGCCCTCCTCGTTCGTGCGGGCGCCGCGGCCCACGTAGACGGTGTCGCCGACGCTCAGTACGTCGCCGCCGTCCAGGGTGCCCGGGTCCTTGATCCGCTCGACTCGCAGGCCGAGGCCGCGCGCCGCCCGCTCCGCCCCCGGCAGCTCCCCGCGGCGGCGCTCGGCCCCCGACCGGCACACGATCGCGAGGTCGCCGGCGACGACCAGCGCGTCCTCGACGAACACGGCGTCGGGGCAGTCGTCGGCGGGCGGCACCGCCCGGACCCGCCAGCCCGCCGAGCGCAGCGCCCCGACGTAGGCCGCGTGCTGGCGCGCCGCGAGCGCGGCGTCCACGGGGCGGCGGGCGGCGTGCGTGACGATGCCGCCGGCGATCCGCGGGCCGGGTGCGCGGACGAGTGCCGTTCCGGCTGCGGCGGTCATGTCAGCGCGACGCCCCCTCGGTGGTCACGATCACGCCGAGCGCGTAGGCGGGCGACATGCCGAGCAGGTCGGCGACGCCGTGCAGGGCCTGCCGCTCGCCGTCGCCGAGGGGCCCGTCCGCCAGCCCGATCCGGACGGCCTGCGCGAGGAACCACTCCTTGGCCTCCACCGCGAGCTGCGCGCCCGCCCGCACGACCTCCTGCTCCAGGAAGACGCGGCGCAGCGCGAGGTCGGCGTCCACGGCGGCGTCGTCGTAGCCGGGCTCGCCGTATCCGGTGACCGTCGCGATCGCGCGGGCGCGGGCCGCCGCGTCGGACGGGTCGCCGGCGCGCAGCACCAGCGCGGCCGCCGCCCGCATGCCCGCCGCGAGGGTCTCGGCCATCTGCTGCGCGGTCGGCGTCCGCAGCGCGGAGACGGGGAGGCGGCCCCGGCAGGTCCGGCACACCACGGCGTCGCCGAGCCGCCACAGCGGCACCATCGGGACGAAGAACACCGAGAGCCAGCGTCGCCCGGCGCGCCTGCGGTAGGCGCGGTCGCCGCCGCACTGCGGGCAGTGGAACGTCCCCTCGCTGACCGTACGGAACACCGCCGTGAGGCCGAAAACGAGCAACACCGGGGTTCTCCTCCCATAACGGACTTCGTCCAAAGTACCCATCCGCGGACCCCGACGTGGCCGTCCCGGTCAATGCCGCTCCTGCCTTTACGCTGGGTTCATGACCGGTGACCTGGGTTCCGACGCGGGCCGCGCGCGCTCGCGCCCGTCCTTCCTGCCGCCCGTCGACGGCTACCCGCCGCCGGCCGGCGAACCGGCCGCGACCGCCCCGCAGCCGCCCGCCGCGGCCCCGGCCCGGCGCGGCGTCCCCTGGATCCTCGCCGTGCTCGCCGCCGCCTCGCTGCTGCTCGTGTCGGCGTTCCTGCCGTGGGCGCACGCCGAGGTCGTCGCCGAGCTGTTCGGCCGCACGCTCAGCCGCGACCTCGGCAGCGTCGCCGGGATCGACGCCGACGACATGGTGCTCGCCGTCCCGGTGCTCGCCGTCATCGCGATCGCGCTGGCCTGCTGGGACCTGATCGGCCGGGACGCGCGGATCGGCGGGCTCGCCGCCGTGCCCGGCGCGCTCGCCCTGCTGGTCTGCGGCATCTTCATCCTGCGGCTCGGCGACGTCCGCGACGACCTGCCCGACACGGGGCTGGACCTCGGCTACCAGATCACCGTCCGCTACGGCTGGTACCTCGCGGTGGTCGCGTCCCTGTTCGTGATCGGCTTCAGCCTCGCCCGCCCCATCGGCGCGCGGGTCGCGCGGCCGCGGCGGCCGGAAGGCTACGGGTACGAGCCGCAGTACGCCTATCCCGACCAGCCCGGCGGGGGCGCCGCCTGGCCCGACCAGTCCGGCGGTGGCGCCGCCTGGCCCGACGAGGACCGGGCCTGGGGCCGCACGCCGGACGACCCGCAGGCGCCACCTGGACCTGAGCCCGAGCCGAAGCCCGAACCGGAGCCCGAGCCCAAGCGGGATCAGTCGTAAAAACCCAGGCGGCGCAGCTGCTTCGGGTCGCGCTGCCAGTCCTTGAGGACGCTGACGCGCAGGTCGAGGAAGACCTTGGTGCCGAGCAGCGCCTCGATCTGCCGCCGCGCCGCGGCGCCGACCTCGCGGAGCCGCGAGCCCTTGTGCCCGATGATGATGCCCTTCTGGCTCGACCGCTCGACGTACAGGTGGGCGTAGACGTCGACGAGGTCGTCGCGGCCCGCGCGCGGCGCCATCTCGTCCACCACCACGGCGATCGAGTGGGGCAGCTCGTCCCGGACGCCCTCCAGTGCCGCCTCTCGGATCAGCTCGCCGATCATGACCTGCTCGGGCTCGTCGGTGAGGTCGCCCTCCGGGTACAGCGGCATGCCCGCGGGCAGGCGGGAGATCAGCAGGTCGCCGACGAGGCCGACCTGGAAGCCGCTCTCGGCCGAGCACGGCACGATGTCGGCGAACTCCCCCAGCCGGCCGACGGCGAGGAGCTGCTCGGCGACCTGCTCGGGCGCGGCCAGGTCGGTCTTCGTCACGATCGCCACCACGGGGGTCTTCTTCACCCCGGCCAGCTCGCGCGCGATGTACTTGTCGCCGGGCCCGACCGGCTGGTCGGCGGGCACGCAGAAGCCGATCACGTCGACCTCGGTCAGCGTCGACCGGACGAGGCTGTCGAGGCGCTCACCGAGCAGCGTCCGGGGCTTGTGCAGGCCGGGCGTGTCGACGACGACCAGCTGCGCGTCCGGCCGGTGCACGATCCCCCGGATGGCCCGCCGCGTCGTCTGCGGGCGGCTGCTGGTGATCGCGACCTTGGTCCCCACCAGGGCGTTCATCAGCGTCGACTTGCCCACATTGGGCCGCCCGATGAAGCACGCGAACCCCGCGCGGTGGCCCTCAGGCGTCTCATTCCCCAGACTCGTCACCCCCCAATTGTCGCCCACCCGGCCGTGCGCCTCGGCACGCCCGCTCACGCGGCGGGGGTGCCGAGGCGGGCGGCGGCCTCGCTCGCCTGCTCGGCCCAGCGGGCGGCGCCGAGGCGCTCTGCCACCTCGGCGGCCTTGCGGTAGTGGGCGGCGGCGGTCTCGGCGGGGCGTTCCAGGAAGGCGGCCAGGTCGCCGAGGACGTGCGCCACGGGCCCGAGGGTCGCGACGGCGGTGGCACCGCCGCTGACGTGTCCCTCATACGGCAGGAGCGCCGTGTAGGTCTGCTCCGCGAGGTCGCGGTCGCCGAGGGCGGTCGCGCGCAGCGCCCGGATCGCCAGGGTGAGGTCGTGGAAGTAGTCGAGCCGGACGGGACCGGCGCCGGCGGCGACGCGCCGCGCCTCCGCCGTGCGCCCGGCGGCGGCGAGCGCGAGGGCGTACACGTCGGCGGTGGCCTCGACGTGGCCCCACTGCCGGTGCAGCCACGCGGCGCCGTCCACCAGCTCCGCCGCGCGGCCCTGGGCGAGCCGCAGGCAGAACAGCCCGACGAACACCATGCCGCGCTCGCTGAACCAGATGCCGGTGCGGCCGATGGCGCCGCCGACCTCCTCGTAGGCGCGTTCGGCCTCCTCGAAGCGGGCGGCGAAGGCGTGCGTCAGCGCGGCGTGCCAGCCGGCGATCTGGGCGAGCAGCGGCAGGCCGTACTGCTCGGCGAGCCGGCGTCCCTCGGCCAGGTGGCGGCGCGCGGCCGGCGGGTCGAGCGCGGCGACGGCGACCTGCTGGAGCTGCAGGTGCGCGAGGACCAGGTAGGTGCCGAGGTCGTGCCCGGCGGCGAGGTCCAGCAACTCGGCGGCGAGCCGGTGCCGACGGTGCAGGCCGTCCGCGCCGCGGTAGCCGTTGACGTAGCCGCCGTTCAGCGCGGCGGCGAGCAGCTCGGGGGCGCCCAGGCCGCGGGCCGTCGCGATGGCCTCGTCGGATGCGGTGAGGCCGCGGTCGTGCTGCTCGCCCTCCAGCTCCATGGCGAGCGTGGTCAGCAGCCGGACGCGCAACTCCGGCTCGCCGTCCGGGAGCAGTGCGAGCGCCTCGTCGGTGGCCTCGACGACGAGGTGGTCGACGGTGCCGTACTCGCGGCTCGTCCACAGCGTCGGGACGTCGAAGCTCGCGATGACGCGGGCCAGCAGCCGGACGTCGCCGAACGCACGGGCGTCGGCGATGGCGGCGAGCCGCCGCTCCCGCGCGGCGACGACCTGCCCGGCGAGCGCGCCCGCCCGGATCGCGGCGATCTCCGCCTCCAGCCGGTCGCGGGTCGCGCCGGGCCCCTGCGCGCGGAGCGTCTCTACGGCGCGGGCCCACAGCTCGGCCGCGGCGCCGTGCGCGAAACGAGCCTCGGCCGCCGCGGCGGCGCGGCGCGCGTAGCGGACGGCGCCGTCCGGATCGGTGCCCGATTCCAGGTGGTGGTGCGCGATCGCGGCGACCTCGCCGGGCGTGTGCCGTTCGAGGGCGGCGGCGACGCGGCCGTGCAGCCGGGTGCGGCGGGCCCGGGACAGGCCCGCGTAGAGGGTGTCGCGGACGAGGGCGTGCGCGAACCGCATCCGGCCGGGCGCGGGCTCGGTGACCAGGCCGCTGGCCAGCCCGGCCTCGACGGCGTCGATCACCGTCTCCTCGTCCCCGGCCAGCTCGGCCAGCACGCGCAGGTCGGCGTCCCGGCCGAGGACGGCGGCGTCCCGCAGCACGGCCCGGGCGGGCTCCGGCAGCCGCGCGATCCGGCGGCGCAGCACGTCGCCGACGCCGGCGGGCACCCGGCGGGTGGCGGCGGGCAGGCCCTCGGCGTCCAGGAGGCGGGCCGTCTCGCGGGTGAAGAACGGGTTGCCGCCGGTCCGCTCGGCGATGGCGGACAGCTCCGCGTCGTCCAGGCGGGTGGCGCAGGTGGCGCGGACCAGGGCGGCGACCTCGTCCGGTGACAGCCCGCCGAGGTCGATCCGCGCGGGCTCGTGCCGGGCGAGGGCGGCCAGCGCGGCGCCGAGGCCGTCGGCGACCTCGGTCCGCCGGAACGTGGCCAGCAGCAGGACGGGGCGGTCGCGCAGCCGCCCGGCGAGCCGGACCAGCAGCGCGAGGGTCTCCTCGTCCGCCCAGTGCAGGTCGTCGAGGACGAGCAGGAGCGGCGCCGTGCCGGCGAGCCCGGTGAGGTAGTCGCCGGCGGCGAGGTGGAGCCGGAACCGTCCCGTGCGGACGTCGGCGCCGCCGATTCCGGTGGCGGCGTCGTCCAGCAGCGGGGCGAGGCGGCCGGCGAGTTCGGGCGCGGGCGGCGCGCCGGCGGCCAGTTCGCGCAGGATCTCTGCCCAGGGCCAGGCCGCGGGCGCGCCGCCGGTCTCGGCCGCCCGCCCCCACGCCGACGTCCAGCCCTGCTCGGCGAGGCCGGCGGCGAACCGCTCGGCGAGCGCGGTCTTGCCCATGCCCGCGTCGCCGCCGACGAGGACGAGGCCGCCGCGTCCGGCCGCGGCGGCGCGGGCCGCCTCCGCCAGCCGGGCGAGTTCACCGACGCGTCCGACGAAGCCGGAATGCTCCACGGGGACGGGCGCGACCCGCAGGACGGGCCGCACGGGCTCCGGCTCCCCGAGCGCGGGCGCCTGGGCCAGGATGTCGGCTTCCAGGCGGCGCAGGCCGGGGCCGGGGTCCACGCCGAGTTCCTCGGTGAGGGCCGCGCGGGCGCGGCGCAGCGCGCCGAGGGCGTCGCCCTGCCGTCCGGCGCGGTAGAGGGCGAGCGCGAGCAGCCGCCACGCCTCCTCGCGCAGCGGGTCGGCGGCGGCGTGCGCCTCCAGGTCCGGGACGACCTCGGCGGCGGCCCCGAGCCGCAGCGCGGCCTCGGCGCGGCGCTCCACGGCGAGGCGGCGGCGCTCGTCCAGCCGGGCGGCCTCGGCGGCGGCCCACGGCAGGCCGGCGAACTCGGCGTAGGCGGGCCCGCGCCACTCGGCCAGGGCGGCGTCCGCGCTGCGCCGGGCGCCCGCCGGGTCGGCCGCCAGCAGCGCGCCGGCCGCGTCGATCAGCGCGTCGAACCGCCACGCGTCGACGGCGCCGTCCGGCAGCCGGAGCGCGTAGCCGGGCGGCTCGGTGACCAGGACCCGCGCGGGCGTGCGGGGCGGGCGGTCCGGTTCGAGGGCGCGGCGCAGGTGCGACACGAACGACTGGAGGCCGGCGGCGGCGCGCGGCGGGGCCACCGCCGCCCAGAGGTCCGCGACGAGCCGGTCGGCGGGCACCATCCGGCCCCGCGCGGCGGCGAGCCGCGCCAGCACCGAGCGCTGCCGGGGCCCGCCGAGGTCGGCGGGCTCCCCCGCCACCTCGGCGCCGAACGAGCCGAGCACGCGTACGACAGGCGACATATCCCGGTCAGCCTAACCGGGACATGTCCGACCATCGTGATCACTCCCGCCCTAGGCGCGGCTGGGTTCGGGCTCCCGCTCGGCCACCGCGGCGGGCTCGGCGCCGCCGTGCAGGTCGATCTCCGGCAGGACGCGGGCGAGCGGCTTCGGCAGCCACCAGTTGGCCCGTCCGAGCAGCGCCATCGTGGCGGGCACCAGCACCAGCCGGACGACGGTGGCGTCCAGCGCCACCGCGACCGCGAGCCCCACCCCCATCTGCTTGATCACCAGGCCGGGGTCGGCGGCGAAGCCGAGGAACACCGCGACCATGATCAGCGCGGCGCTGGAGATGACCCGGCCGGTCGCGGCGAGGCCGGAGGTGACCGCACCCCTCGCGTCACCGTGCCGCAGCCACTCCTCCCTGACCCGCGACAGCAGGAAGACCTCGTAGTCCATCGACACGCCGAACAGGACCGCGAACAGGAGCAGCAGGATGAACGACGACACCGGAACGCTGTGCGGGAGCCCGAGCAGCTCCGCGCCCCAGCCCCACTGGAACACGGCCGTCAGCACCCCGTACGCGGCGGCGATCGACAGCAGGTTCATCGCGGCGGCCTTCAGCGGCGCCAGCAGCGACCGGAAGACGATCATCAGCATGACGAAGGACGTGGCGACGACCACGCCGATCACCGGCCACAGCCGGTCGGACAGCATCCGGGACAGGTCCACGTAGGTGGCGGTCAGCCCGGTGATCTCCGCGCCGGGCGGCAGCGCGCCGGCGCGGATCCGGTCGACGAGGCCGGTGACCCGCTCGTCCTGCGGCCCGTACTCCGGGGTGACCATGATCACCGCGGCGTCGCGGTGCGGGGACGGCAGCGGCGGCGCGACGGCCGCGACGCCATCGGTCCGGGCCAGCCGCTCCCCGAGCCCCGGCAGCACGCCCTGATCCGCCTTCTCCAGGTCGACGGCGACGAGCAGCGGCCCGTTCGCGCCGGGCCCGTAGGCGTCCGCGACCAGGTCGTACGCCTGCCTGACCGTGTTGGACGCCGGCTCGCTGCTGGCGTCGCTCGGCCAGGTCCGCATGCCGAGCGCGGGCGCGGCCAGCGCGAGCATCAGCACCGACGCGGCGAGCAGCCACGGCCACGGGTGCCGCCCGACGTGCCCGGCCCACCGCCGCACCCGCGGCGACTCGACCGTGATCGTGGTGCCTTCGGCGCGGTCGCGGCGGCGCAGCACCCGCCGCCCGGCGAGGCCCAGCACCGCCGGCAGCAGGGTGAGCGCGCTCAGCACGGTCGCCGCGACGACGAGGCCCGTCGTGAACCCCATGGTCATGAAGACCGGGATGCGGGACAGCACCAGCCCGCACAGCGCCAGCAGCACGGTGAACCCGGCGAAGAGCACCGACAGGCCCGCCGTGGCGATGGCCCGGCCCGCCGCCTCGGGCACGTCCAGCCCCGCCGCGAGCCCCTCCCGGTGCCGGGTGAGGATGAACAGCGCGTAGTCGATGCCGACGCCGAGGCCGACCATGGTCGCCAGCGTCGGCGCGGTCGTCGCGACGTCGGTGACCGCGGCCACCAGCGTGATGCCCGACACGCCCGCGCCGAGCCCGGCCAGCGCCACCGCCAGCGGCAGCCCCGCCGCCACCACCGACCCGAACGCCAGGAAGAGGATCACCAGCGCGGCCACGATCCCGATGGCCTCGGCGACGCCGCCGGGCGCCGTGACGTTCTCGGGCACCTGCCCGCCGAACTCCACCTGGTATCCGGCCAGCCCCTCCGTCGCCGACCGCAGCCGGTCGAGCGTCTCGCCGGGGGCGAGATCCGTGACGGGCACCGAGTACCGGACGGTCATCAGCGCGGTCGCCCCGTCCGGGCTCGGCTGCGCCGGGCTCACCTCGCTCACGTGCGGCAGCTTCCGCAGCTCCCCCGCCGCCGCGGCCAGCCTCGCCCGGTCGACCGTGCCGGACTCCGCGTGGACGACCACCCGCGCGTCCGCGCCCGACAGCGCCGGGAACCGCTCCCGCAGCAGGTCGGTGGCCTGCTGCGACCCCGTCCCGGCCATCGTGTAGTTGTCGTGCAGGGAGCCCCCGGCCACCCCCGCGAATCCGGCGGCCGCCGCGACGAGCACCAGCCACACCACGACGAACCGCCAGGGCCGCGCGGCGGCGGCCCTGCCCAGGCGGTACAGCAGACGGGACATCACTTCTCCCCCGGATCGGCACTCTGACCGTCCGAGGATCGCCCCGGCCCCTTGGCACCCACTTGCCGGTGACTTGCGGCCCGCCCCGTACGCTGGGCGGCGTGAGCGAGCTGAACGCCGAGGACGCGAAGATCATCACCCTGGCCAGGTCGGCGCGGGCCCGCACGGGCGCCGCCGAGGGCGCGGCCGTGCGCGACGAGACGGGCCGCACCTACAACGCCGTGAGCGTGGACCTGCCGTCCCTCAAGCTCTCGGCCCTCAAGGTCGCGGTGGCCATGGCGGTCTCCAGCGGCGCCGGCGACCTGGAGGCCGCCGCCGTCGTCACGGCCGCCGAGACCCCCGACCCGTCCGACGTCCAGGCCGTCCGGGACCTGGGCCCCAAGGCCCCCGTCCTGGTCGCCGCCCCCGACGGCAGTGTTCATGGCGTCATCGGTGTGTGAGGCGCCTGGGGGCGCCTGACACACCGACAACGCGTGCGATCGCTGGCATCGCTCCGACTCGCCCAGAGGCTCGCTGCGCGATCAGATTCTCGCAAGCTCGAATCCGGCTTCGCACGCGATCGCGACGGCTCAGGTCGCTGACGGCCGAGATGCAGGCAGGGCTCAGCGGGTCTTGTCAGAGTTGCCAGTTGCGGGCACATCCGCTGCGCTGGCGCGGAGCCTAGTCACCAGCACCGTGCCGATTCTGTTGCGGCGGCCGGCGATGGTCTCGGCCTTCAGGGTGAGGACGGGGGCGTCGTCGCCGCCGGAGCCGACCTCGGCGGTGGAGCCCTCGATCGGGACGCGGCCGAGGGCGTGGGCGAGGAGGCCGCCGACCGTCTCGACGTCCTCGGCGTCGAGTTCGACGTCGAACAGCTCGGCGAGGTCCTCGACGGGGAGCCGGGCGGTGACGCGGGCGGCGCCGTCCGGGAGCCAGGTGACCGGCGGGATCTCGCGGTCGTACTCGTCGGTGATCTCGCCGACGATCTCCTCCAGGATGTCCTCGATGGTGACGAGGCCGGCGGTGCCGCCGTACTCGTCGATGACGATCGCGACGTGGATCTGCCGGGCCTGCATCTCGCGCAGCAGCTCGTCGATCGGCTTGCTGTCGGGCACGTAGGTGGCCGGGCGCATGACCGAGTCGACCGTCTCGACAGATTCGCCCTCGTGGTGCTCCTGGGAACGGCGGACGACGTCCTTCAGGTAGGCGATGCCGACGACGTCGTCCTCGTTCTCGCCGACGACGGGGATGCGGGAGAAGCCGCTGCGCAGCGCGAGCGACATCGCCTGCCGCAGCGTCTTGGTCCGCTCGACGAACACGATGTCGGTGCGCGGCACCATCACCTCGCGGACGAGCGTGTCGCCCAGCTCGAACACCGAGTGGATCATCTCCCGCTCGACCGGCTCGATCAGGTCGCGCTGCTCGGCGAGGTCGACCAGGTCGCGCAGCTCCGCCTCGGAGGCGAACGGGCCCTCCCGGAACCCCTTGCCGGGCGTCAGCGCGTTGCCGAGCGCGATCAGCAGCGCCGGCAGCGGCCCGAGCACCCGGGTCACCGGGTGGATCACCGCGGCGCCGGCCAGCGCGATCCGGTCGGCGTGCTGGATGCCGAGCGTGCGGGGGCCGACGCCGATCACCACGTAGCTGACCACGATCATGATCGCGGCGGCGGTGACGTAGGCGCGCCACGTCTCGTCCAGCCAGGAGATGCACAGGTCCGCCACGATCACGGTCGCGACGAGCTCGCAGCCGATCCGCAGCAGCAGCACCATGTTCACGTAGCGGGCCGGGTCGGCGACGACCTCGGCGAGCCGCTTCGCGCCGCGCCGACCCTCCCGGACGACCTCGTCGACGGTCACCCGCGACACCCGGGCGAGCGCCGTCTCGGTGCCGGCCAGCAGGCCCGCCAAGAGGACCAGGCCCACCGCCAGGGCCGACAGCCACGCCTGCGCGGTGCTCATCAGCCCCCGCGTTTCTCCCGCCAGGAGCCGAGGAGCTCGGCCTGCAGGCCGAACATCTCCTTGTGCTCGTCGGGCTCGGCGTGGTCGTAGCCGAGGAGGTGGAGGATGCCGTGCGCGCACAGCAGCTCCAGCTCGTCCGCGGTGCTGTGCCCCGCCGTCCGCGCCTGCCGCTCGGCGACCGGCGGGCACAGCACGACGTCGCCGAGCAGCCCCGGGTCGGTCTCGCCGTCCTCGTCGGCGCCGCCCGACATGTGGCCGGGGCGCAGCTCGTCCATGGGGAACGACAGCACGTCGGTCGGGCCGGGCTCGTCCATCCACTTCTCGTGCAGCTCGGTCATCGCGGCCTCGTCGACCAGCAGGATCGACAGCTCCGCCAGCGGGTGCACGCGCATCCCGTCCAGGACGTGCCGCGCCAGCCGCGCGACGGCCTGCTCGTCGACCGCGGCGCCCGACTCGTTCAGCACCTCGATGCTCACTGCCGCCCCCGCTTGCGGGACCCGCCGCGCGCGCCCTGCTTGAGGTCCGGCACGCGCGTTTCGTCCCAGCGGTTGTAGGCGTCGACGATGTCGGTGACGAGCTTGTGCCGGACGACGTCGCGGCTGTTCAGCCGGCAGAAGTCGATGTCCTCGACGCCCTCCAGGATGTCCTGGACGACGCGCAGCCCGCTGCTCTGCCCGCTCGGCAGGTCGACCTGGGTGACGTCGCCGGTCACGACGACCTTCGACCCGAAGCCGAGCCGGGTGAGGAACATCTTCATCTGCTCGGGCGAGGTGTTCTGCGCCTCGTCCAGGATGATGAACGAGTCGTTCAGCGTCCGGCCGCGCATGTACGCCAGAGGGGCGACCTCGATGGTGCCGGCGGCCATCAGCCGCGGGATCGAGTCGGGGTCGACCATGTCGTGCAGCGCGTCGTACAGCGGCCGCAGGTACGGGTCGATCTTCTCGTAGAGCGTTCCGGGCAGGAACCCGAGCCGCTCCCCCGCCTCGACCGCGGGACGCGTCAGGATGATGCGGTTGACCTGCTTGTCCTGCAGCGCGCGGACGGCCTTGGCCATCGCCAGGTACGTCTTTCCGGTGCCGGCGGGCCCGATCCCGAACACGATCGTGTGCTTGTCGATCGCGTCGACGTAGCGCCGCTGGTTCAGCGTCTTCGGGCGGATCGTGCGGCCCCGGCTGGACAGCACGTCCAGGGTCAGGACCTCCGCCGGGCGCGCGTCGCCCTCGCCGCGCAGCATCGCGAGGCTGCGCTCGACCGCGTCGGGGGTGAGCTGGGTGCCGCCCTTCAGCAGCTCCAGCATCTCGGTGAAGAGCCGGGACGCGAGATCGGTGTCGGCCCGCGGGCCGGTCACGGTGATCTCGTTGCCGCGGACGTGGAAGTCGATACCGCTGCCGAACGCCTGCTCGATCGCGTGGAGCAGCTCATCCCGGGAGCCCAGCAGGCTCACCATCGAATGGTCGTCCGGCACCACGATCTTGATCTGCGAGCGCGAGTCGTCGCGCCCGGTGCGCGCTGCCCTCGTGTGAGTTGATTCGACCATCAGCCGGGCCTTGCGGCCTCTCGGACCTGCCTTCTGTGTGCTCCGGGTGTCCAGGTATGCCGGTTCCATGGTACCGACCACCCCCGGCGGAGCGGCGAAAGGTTTTTCGCGTGGCGCGATGCCCGGCCGGGACCCGGCGGGCGGCTCAGCCGGGAGGCCAGTTGAGGCCGCGTCCGCCCAGCACGTGCGCGTGCACGTGGAAGACGGTCTGGCCGGCCTGCGCGCCGGTGTTGAACACCACCCGGTAGCCGGCCTCGGCGACGCCCTCGTCGACGGCGACCTGGTGCGCCTCGCGGACGACCTCGGCGAGCAGCCCGGCATCGGCCGCGGCGAGCTCGGCGGCGGTCGGGTGGTGGTCGCGCGGGATGACCAGCACGTGCGTGGGCGCCTGCGGGTTGATGTCGCGGAACGCCACCGTCCCCGCGGACTCGCGGACGATCGTGGCGGGCACGTCCCCGGAAACGATCTTGCAGAACAGGCAGTCGGTCATCTGTCTCCCCTCGCGGCGGCCCCGGACCGTCCCGGCAGCCTATCGGGGCCGGGCGGCCGTGGCCCGCCGAGCCCCGCGCTGGATAGGGTTTCCGGGTGATCAACCTCCCGTTGCCGGCACCATCGCGGGCGGTCACTGGTTATGGTTGTCAGCTCAAGGCGACCCCCCGGTCCGCACGGCGCTGCGGCGCGCCATCGGCCGGGCGGGGCGCCGGATCATGCCACCCCGAGGGCGCCCGTCCGTGTGGACGGCCGGGGCCGGCGAAGGCGGCGGACAGGTGACCGAGGCAGACCAGGACATGCCCCTTCGTAAACCGGGCGAGGAGGGCGCGCGTCGAACTGACGTGACCGAGACCCTCGTGGCCAGGGGCGCGGCAGGGGCGGTGGCCGTCGCCTGGGACGCCGACCAGGCGGTGACGGCGCTCTACAGCGCCAACTACCGCTCGCTGGTGCGCCTGGCGGCCATGCTCGTGCGGGACGCCGGGACGGCCGAAGAGGTCGTCCAGGACGCCTTCGTCGCGATGCACGGCGGATGGCGCCGCCTGCGCGACCCCGACAAGGCCCTGTCGTACCTGCGCCAGTCCGTGGTGAACCGGTCGCGATCGGTGCTCCGGCACCGCGCCGTCGTCGAGAAGTACGCCCCGAAGGGCCTGCCGGACGCGCCGAGCGCGGAGGCCGGGGCCATCGGGGAGCTGGAGCGCTCGGCCGTCATCGACGCGCTGTCCCGGCTTCCCGCCCGCCAGCGGGAGGCACTCGTCCTGCGCTACTACGCCGACCTCTCCGAAGCGGAGATCGCGGGCGCGATGGGCATCTCCCGCGGTGCCGTGAAAAGCCATACGGCGCGCGGGATGACCGCGCTCCGCAACGTCCTGGAGCAGTTCACATGACCACCGACCCCCACGACGAGCACGGCGAGATCCTCCGCCGCGCCCTGCACGCGGAGGCGGACTCGGTCGACCCCGCGGGCGACGGCCTGCAGCGCATCCGGGCCCGCATAGCCGACGGCCAGAGCCGCCGGTCCGGCCTCGGGCGGTTCACCGGCCCCGCCCGGTTCGGGGTGGACCGGTTCACCGTCGGCTGGGCGCGGCCCGTCCTCGCCGTGGCCGCCGCCGTGCTGATCGCGGCGCTCGGCGTGACGGCGCCGCAGACCATGAACCTCATCCAGCAGACGGTCGGGAACAACGGCCCGTCGGACACGGGGCGGAACGACACCGACGGCGACCGCGCCCACGCCCAGGGCAATCCGGAGTTCCCCGACCCGTCGTCACCGGGGGCCAGCACGTCCGGCTCGCCGTCGCCGTCCTCGACCGCGAGCCCCAGTTCCTCGCCCGGCCTGTCGTCGTGCAGCATCCCGCGGCCGGGCGCCGCCTCGGCCTCGCCCGGCACCACGGCGACCCCGACCCCGTCGACCGCGCCGTGCCCGAGCCAGACGCCGACCACGGCGCCGACCTCCCCGCCGCCGGCGACGCCGAGCAGCCCGCCGGCCTCGCCGAAGCCCTCCGACACGCCCTCGCAGACGCCGACGAGCGAGTCGGTGAACACCGCCGAGCAGGGCGCCGGAACCGCGCCCTGACGGGCGGCGCTACCAGCGCCCGGTGGCGGCCAGCAGCACGGCCGCCGCCGCGACCCCGGCCGTCGACGTGCGCAGCACGGTCGGGCCGAGCCGGGCGGGGCGACCGCCGGCCGCGGCGAACCGGGCCAGCTCCGCGTCGGTGATCCCGCCCTCGGGGCCGACGACGAGCACGATGTCGCCGCCCGCGGGCGGCTCGGCGGCGCTCAGCGGCGCGTCCGCCTCCTCGTGCAGGACCAGCGCCAGGGACGCGGCGCCGAGCCGCGCGGCGACGTCCTCGGTGGACGCCAGGTCCGGCACCTCGGGCAGCCTGCTCCGGCGCGCCTGCTTGGCGGCCTCCCGGGCGGTCGTCCGCCAGCGTCCGAGGGCCTTGTCGCGGCGCTCCGGGCGCCAGCGGGTGACGCAGCGGTCCGCGGCCCACGGGACGATCACGTCCACGCCGACCTCGGTCATGGTCTCGACGGCGAGCTCGCCCCGGTCGCCCTTCGGCAGCGCCTGGACGACCACGAGCCGCGGCGCCGGCGGCGGCTCCCGGTGCCGGGCCCGGACGTCCAGCGTGAGGGACGCCCGGTCGGCGGCGGTGACCACGCACTCGGCCAGCAGCCCCGCGCCGTCGGTCAGGTCGACGCGCTCACCGGGCCGCAGCCGCCGCACGGCCGCCGCGTGCCGGCCCTCGGCCCCGTCCAGGACGACGACATCCCGCTCCAGCGCGTCCGCCCCCGCAAGGAACACCGGCGGACTCACACCCCCACCCCCGGGTTCGCTGCGCTCATGCGTGCACCCTGTGGGAGGCGACCCCCCACACCCCCCGGTTCGCTGCGCTCATGCGTGCACCCTGTGGGAGGCGACCCCCCACACCCCCCGGTTCGCTGCGCTCATGCCTGCGTTGTCCTCCCGGGTCACCCATGCTCGTCGCCGTCGCCGCGGCGGCCTTCCTGATAGGCCGCCGCCACGGCGCTTCAGTGCTGGTTGAAGACGTCCTTGATGCGGGAGAACATGCCGTTGCGCTGCCCGGGGGCGAACTTGCCGGGCGGGCGCTCCTCGCCGCGCAGGACCGAGAGGCGGCGCAGCAGCTCCTCCTGCTCCTCGTCCAGCCGGTTCGGCGTCTCCACGTTCACGTGGATCATCAGGTCGCCGCGGCCGCTCTCGTTGAGGTGCCGGACGCCCCGGTTGTAGAGCGTGATGACCTGCCCGGACTGCGTGCCCGGCTTGATGTCGACGCTCTCGGCCGCGTCCAGCGTCTCGATGGTGACGCTGGTGCCGAGCGCCGCCGCGGTCATCGGGATCTCGACCGTGCAGTGCAGGTCGTCGCCCTCCCGCTCGAAGATCGGGTGCGGCTTCTCCACGATCTCCAGGAACAGGTCGCCGGGCGGGCCGCCGCCCGGGCCGACCTCGCCCTCGCCGGCGAGCTGGATGTGGATGCCGTTCTCCACCCCGGCCGGGATCTTGACCTTGACGGTGCGCCGGGTGCGGACCCGGCCGTCGCCGGAGCACTCGGTGCACGGGTTGCGGATCACCGACCCGAAACCGCCGCACGCCGGGCACGCCCGCGCCGTCATGACCTGGCCGAGGAACGAGCGCTGCACCTGCTGCACCTCGCCCCGCCCGTGGCACGTCTCGCACGTGTCCGGGTGGGTGCCGGGCGCGCAGCCCGACCCCTCGCAGGCCGCGCAGGCGACCGCGGTGTCGATGGACAGCTCGCGGGTCGTGCCGAACGCGGTCTCGCCGAGGTCGAGCTCGACCCGCAGCGTCGCGTTCCGGCCGCGCCGCGCCCGCGACCGCGGGCCGCGCGACGTCGACGTCCCGAAGAAGGCGTCCATGATGTCGCTGAACGGGAACCCGGCGCCGCCGAACCCGCCGGCGCCCGCACCGGCCCCGGACGCGAACGGGTCCGCGCCGAGGTCGTACATCTCCCGCTTCTTGGGGTCGGAGAGCACCTCGTACGCCTGGGTGATCTCCTTGAACTTCTCCTGGGTCTCCGGATCCGGGTTGACGTCCGGGTGGAGCTCGCGCGCGAGCCGGCGGTAGGCCTTCTTCACCTCGTCGGCGCTGGCGTCGCGCCGGACGCCCAGGGTCGCGTAGTAGTCGTTCGCCACTTTCACGACCCCGCCAGGATCTGTCCCACGTAGCGTGCCACTGCCCGTACCGCTCCCATCGTGCTGGGGTAATCCATGCGTGTAGGCCCGAGCACTCCAAGCCGGGCCAAGGTGAGGTCGCCCACCCCGTAGTCCGCGGCGACGACCGAAGTCGATCTGAGGCCCAGGTCGGGATTCTCGGTGCCGATCCGCACCGTAACTGTAGAGGAGTCTCCGGTCTCGCCGAGCAGCCGCATGAGGACGACCTGTTCCTCAAGGGCCACCAGCACCTCCCGCAGGCTCGCGGAGAAGTCCACGGCGGCGAGGTTGGCCGCCCCGGCGAAAACGATCTTCTCCTCGTGGTTCTCGACGAGCGTCTCCAGCAGGACCGACAGCACCGACGCCGCGACCGGCCGCTCGTCCGGGCCCACCTTGTCCGGCAGGTCCGCGACGGCGGTCGGCACGTCGCCGAGGCCGAGTCCGTCCAGGCATGTGTTGAGCAACGCCCGCAGGTGCCCGATCGATTCCTCGGAGATGCCGGCGGGCGTCTCGATGACCCGCTGCTCGACCCGGCCCGTGTTGGTGATCAGCACGAGCAGCAGCCGCTGCTCGGCGACCGGGACGAGCTCGACGTGCCGCACCGACGAGCGCGTCAGCGACGGGTACTGGACGACGGCGACCTGCCGGGTGAGCTGCGCGAGCAGCCGCACCGTGCGGCCGACGACGTCGTCGAGGTCGTAGGCGCCGGACAGGAACGTCTCGATCGCGCGCCGCTCGGCGACCGACAGCGGCTTGATCGTCGACAGCCGGTCGACGAACAGCCGGTAGCCCTTGTCGGTGGGGACGCGCCCGGCGCTGGTGTGCGGCTGGGCGATGTAGCCCTGCTCCTCCAGCACCGCCATGTCGTTGCGGATGGTCGCCGGCGACACCCCGAGGTTGTGCCGGTCCGTCAGGGCCTTCGACCCCACCGGCTCGTTGGTGGAGACGAAGTCCTCGACGATGGCGCGCAGGACCGCGAGTTTCCGGTCGTCCAGCACGGCGTCACCTCCCTCGTCCGGCCGGCCTCCCGCCGCTGGCACTCCTTACTCCTGAGTGCCAAGTGTACGGCCCCGGAGGCCGATCGGCGTGCCCGCGCACTCCCCGCACGGCTGCGTGATCCTATCCACATCGGGCGCGGGCGCCACGCCGAGGGACGAGGGGCGACGCCGCGCGGCCGCCGCGCCGGGTTAATGTGCGGACCCGTGCGCAGTAAGAACTACGGAAACGACGTGCTCGCCGGCGACTGGCGCAGGCCCCGCAAGGGCCAGATCCCCGAGATCCCGGCCGAACCCGGGCTGGTCGCGGAGGACCCCGGCAGCGGCTTCTGCGGCGCCGTGGTCGGCTGCGACAAGTTCGGCGTCACCCTGGAGGACCGGCTCGGCAAGCGCCGCGTCTTCCCGCTCACCAAGGCGGGCTTCC
Source organism: Spirillospora sp. NPDC047418 (assembly GCF_040643275.1). Lineage (NCBI taxonomy): Bacteria > Bacillati > Actinomycetota > Actinomycetes > Streptosporangiales > Thermomonosporaceae > Spirillospora > Spirillospora sp. NPDC047418. Next base: position 81,213 of record NZ_JBEYTW010000007.1, on the reverse strand, counting down.
TCATCGACGGCACGCCGGTCACGCTGGTCAGGCCGGCCGCCGGGCCGCAGGGGCCGGCGCGGTCGGCGTCCGGCTCCGTCGCCGTCCGGGGCCTGCGCGCCCAGGTGGCCAAGGAGAGCCGCATCTACGTGGAGGGCCTCCACGACGCCGAGCTGGTCGAGAAGATCTGGGGCCACGACCTGCGCGTGGAGGGCGTCGTCGTGGAGTACCTCGAAGGCGTCGACGACCTGCCCGCCATCGTCGAGGAGTTCGGCCCGGACGAGGACCGCCGCCTCGGCGTCCTCGTCGACCACCTGGTGGAGGGCTCCAAGGAGTCCCGGATCGCCGCCCGGGTGTCGTCGCCGCACGTCCTCGTCACCGGGCACCCGTTCATCGACATCTGGGAGGCCGTCAAGCCCGCCGCCGTCGGCATCCGCGCCTGGCCGCGCATCCCGCGCGGCGTCCCCTGGAAGGAGGGCGTCATCGCCGAGCTCGGCTGGGGCGACAACACCGGCGCCGCCTGGAAGCGGATCCTGAACTCGGTGAACACCTACACCGACCTGGAACCCGCCCTCCTGGGCCGGGTAGAGGAGCTCATCGACTTCGTCACGGTCTAGGTCAGGTCGCGGACGACGGCGTCTCCCAGGAGGCGGCCCTTGAGGGTCAGGACGGCTCGGCCCTCGGCGTAGTGGGCCGGGTCCAGCAGGCCCTCGTCTACTGCTCTGCGGGCCGGCTTGTCGGCCAGGAGGTCGGTGGGGCAGCCCTGGGCCAGGCGCAGTTCGAGCATGATGCGCTCGATGTGGCGGTCTTCGTCGGTGAGGATCTCCCTGGCGTGGGCGGGCGTCGTGCCCCCGGCCAGGCGGGAGGCGTAGGCGGCGGGGTGCTTGACGTTCCACCAGCGGGTTCCGCCGACGTGGCTGTGCGCCCCCGGGCCGACGCCCCACCAGTCGGCGCCCGTCCAGTAGAGCATGTTGTGGCGGCAGGCGGCGGAGGGGTCGGCGGCCCAGTTGGAGATCTCGTACCAGTGCAGGCCGCGGGCGCTCAGCGTCTCGTCCGCGATGAGGTAGCGGTCGGCCATGGCGTCGTCGTCGGGGGCCGTCAGTTCGCCGCGCCGCACCTGGGCGGCCAGCCGGGTGCCCTCCTCGACGATGAGCGCGTAGGCCGAGACGTGGTCGGGTTCGCAGGCCAGGGCCGCCTCCAGGGAGGCCCTCCAGTCGTCGTCGGATTCGCCCGGCGCGCCGTAGATCAGGTCGAGGTTGACGTGCTCGAAGCCCGCCCTGCGCGTCCAGTCGACGACCTGCGGGACGCGTCCGGGGGTGTGCGTGCGCTCCAGGACGGCCAGGACGTGCTCGCGCGCGCTCTGCATCCCGTACGAGATCCGGGTGAACCCGGCCTCGCGGAGCCCCGCGATGGAGGACTCGTCCACCGACTCGGGGTTCGCCTCGGTGGTGACCTCCGCGCCCTTCGCGAGCCCGAACTCGGCGTCGACGGCGGCCAGGATCCGGCCGAGATCGCCCGGCGGGAGCAGCGTCGGGGTACCGCCGCCCACGAAGACCGTGTCGACCGGCAGGTCGGCGTCCCCGAGGACGCGCCGCGCCATCCGCACCTCGCCGATGGCGGTGTCGGCGTAGGAGTCGCGGCTCGCGCCGGGGCCCAGTTCCGTCGCCGTGTAGGTGTTGAAGTCGCAGTAGCCGCACCGGGTCACGCAGAAGGGCACGTGGACGTAGAAGGCGAAGGGCCGGCTCCCCAGGCCGGTCAGGGCACTGGCGGGCAGCGCGCCGTCGAGGGGGACGGGATCACCGTCGGGAAGCGTGGAGGGCACCCGTCAAGTCTGCCCCCTCCCGGCGCCTGCTCAGACCTCGTCGAGCTTCGCGCGGAGCCAGGCGGGGATGTGGGCCTCCGTGCGGGGGAAGCGGTCGAGGTCCAGGGCGTAGGCGGACGGGGTGAGGGGCGGGTTGAAGTCCGGTTCCCCGTCGTAGTCGAACTCGGCGCTGAACCGGCCCGAGCGCTCGATCTGCAGGCGCGCGGTGAACCAGGCGCCCTTGCCGCCGCGGTACATGACGCGGCGCAGCTCGTCCATCCGGCCGATGGCCTGCCCCGGCGGGATGGCGGTGCGGCGCCCGCCGGCGGCGTCCTCGACCTCGAACGAGGCGCTGTCGATGCCGACGGTCGCGCGGAACTCGAAGTCCAGCCGCTCCCAGCCGTCGGGGGCGGCGGAGCGCAGCGCGCGGACGGCGCCGTTCACCGTCTCCCGCTCCTTCGCGGAACGCAGAACCTGCTCGGGGTGGGTCACGCTACCTCCGGGAGGTCGGGTCGGGACCGGCTGGCCGCTGCCTCCGACCGTACCGACATGAGGGCCGAGGTCGAGCAACCCCCGCCGTGTCGTCCGGAAACGGGCCCCCGGGCGGCCGGAATGGAGCGTGCCGACCCTCTTGGGCGGATAGTGTCGTCGTGATGGTGGACGAGGGCGGGACGGAGCGGGGACGCGCACCGGCGCGGGTGCTGCTGCAGGGCGAGCCGGACGGCTGGCACTGCGTGGTGGTCGACGGCGCGGGCGGCGAGCGGCGTGCGGACCTCCCCGGCGCGGGGACCCGCTGGTCGACGGGCGGGCGCGCCGACCCGGAGCCGCCGTGGTGGTACCGCAGGCTCGCCGAGACGGCCGAGGGGCTGCGGGAGGCGGTCGCCGAGCGGCTGACCGACACCACGTTCCGGACGCTCGGCGTCGAGGCCGTGATCACCTGGTTCGCGGTGGACGAGCCGGTCGTCTGGGAGGGGCTCGTCACACTGCGGGAGGCCGATCCCGCGCGGTTCCCCGGCCGCGTCGCCCCGTTCGTGATCACACTGGAGCCGGGCCGCGGGGCGCTGCTGCCGGACGCGAGCCTGCTGTTCTCCACGCAGGCCCCCGACACCTGGACGACGCTCGCCGCGGTCGCCGAGCGCTGCGGCACCGGCGCGCCGAAGGCGTCGCTGCTGTGCGGCTGGGCCGACCACCGCAGCGTGCGGGTGGGGCGCGGGTCGCTGGCCCTGTCCACGGACCGCGGCGAGGACGGCGTGGAACGGCTCGCCGAGATCTGCGGGACGCGCTCGCCCGGCTGGAGCGGCAACCCGGAGATGCGGTTCCGCCTCGACGGCGTCGACCTGCTCGACGAGCCCGCCGGCGACGTGGTCGCGCTGCTGCGGGAACTGGGGCACGAGGTGGTGCGGCGGGGCCGCACGGTCCGGCTGGCGGACTCGGGCCTCACGCTGTACGGGCCCGACCGGACGCTGCATGGGCCCGGCCGGCCCGGTGACACGGACCCGCCGGGTGGCGCGGAGCGGTTCACGGCCGTGTCGCTGCAGCCGCCGGCCGCGCTCGCCGCGCTCCGGACCCCGCACCGCAGCCGCGCCTGACGCTCACGAAGCCGACGCCCAGCGGCTATCGCGCCGTCACCCGAACGCGACCCCGCGGCCCTAGGTTCCCCGATCATGAGAAGCCGTGCGCGTCATGCCGTGCTCGCCGTGACCGGCGCCGCCCTCGCCGGCGCTCCCCTCGCCCTCACCGCTCTCACCGCCGCTCCCGCCCGCGCCGCCACGGGGTCGATCACCGTCCACCGCGGCGGACCCGCCAGGTCGCTCCCGTTCACCGCCGGCCGCGACGGGGAGGCCGTGATCTCCTTCGCCGCGTCCGCGCCCGGCGTCTCGTGGGTGCGCGCGGGCGCCGAGTCCGCCGTCGTGTCGATCGCGGTGGACGGGCGCCACGCCACCGACCTCGTCGTCCCCTCGTCCGACCCGATCCCCCGGAGCCTCGGTCTCGGGCATGTCGGGAAGGGGCGCCACACGGTGGCGCTGCGCTTCGCGAAGGGCAGCGCGGCGGACGCCCGCAGCGTCACACTCCAAGACGCCGGGGTCCGGATGTCGGACGCGGTCGCGTTACGGCACGCGCCGATCGTCGTCGGCCGGACGGGCTGGCCCTTCGGCGACCCTTACCAGAACGCCACCACCGACACCCCGCTGGTGGCCTGGCACGAGACGCGGCCGGCCGCCACTCCGGGGCACAGCGTCATCGAGTACTCGCTGGTGTGGAGCAACGAGGACGGCGGCACCGACACGCCCGCGCTCATGGCCCGCTGGGGCCGCACCACCGACATCGAGTGGGTCTACCGGGTCGAGGTGGACGCGTCCGGGAACCGGGTGGACGGAACCGCCGTGTACCAGGCGCCCCTGCACCTCACACTCGGCTTCACCGGACGGTACGAGGGCGACCATCCGGTCCTCCAGACGTGCACGTCCAACAACAACATGTGCGACGTCGTCTCCCCCGAGCCGCCGCTGCGCTTCCTCCTGGACGCGTCCGCGACCCGGCCGGGCGGGCGTGCCCGCGAGATCGTCATGGACCGCGAGCCGTGGACGTACCGGGTCGCGGCCCAGGAGATGGTGCGGGAGGGGAAGATCGAGGACCCGTCCGATCCGGCGACGCGGGAGGTCGGCGACCAGCGCTCCTACCTGTTCGTGGAGTTCGCCAAGACCACGGGTGCCGCGACCGCCTGGGGGGCGGTGCCGGGTGTGGCGCTGGGGGTCAGGCTGAAGGACGACCCGTCCACGCTGTACCGGTCCGACCATGACGAGCCGACCTGGTCGATCGACCGGGACGGCGCCGTCGCCACCACCGTCGAACTGCCGCGGGGGACGAAGGTCTCCGATATCGCGAGCATCGAGGCGATTCGCCGTCCGACCGGGTTCGGGGACAACGGCGCGCCCGCCACGGTCACGTCGATCAACCGGGGGTTCTTCCTGGACGAGTCGTTCCTGCCGCAGCCGTCGTCCATCGGCTGGACGGGCTCGGTCACGCTCACCCGGGCGAGCCCATCCGCCGTCATCTGGCGTCCCTGACCCGCGTATCGCGGTCCGTGGCGCGAAACGGCCACGGACCGGGCGGATGAACGGAACCCGTCCGAACTTCTCACGCGTCGAAGGAGTCATACACTTCGCGCAATAGCTCGCACGGCGAACGCGCAGCGAACTACTGGAGAGGACGTCCGCCATGGCCTACGGGCCTCCCCCGTCGCCCGGCCAAGGGCAGCAGCCTGGATGGCAGGCGCAGCCGCAGCAGCAGTCCCCCTGGCAGCAGCCGGGGAACATGTGGCAGCAACCCCAGCAGCCTCAGCAGGCGCAGCCTCCGCAGGCGCCGCAGCCCAACGCGGGCTGGCAGCAGCCCCAGCAGGACCAGCAGGGCGGGGGCACCTCGCAGATGCCCGGCCACTACGGACCCGTCAGCGACGACGACCGCACCTGGTCGCTGATGGCGTACGTGGGCCAGTTCCTCGTCGGCGCGGTGGCACCGGCCATCGTCTACTTCGGCAAGGCGGGGTCGCCGTTCGTCCGCCGGCACGCCGCGCAGGGCCTCAACATGGGCATCGCGGCGATCGCCGTGTGGTTCGTGTTCGGCCTGCTGTCCCTGGCCGTCGAGATCCTCGTCTGGGTACCGCTGCTGTTCACGGCCGCCGTGATGTTCTTCCTCGTCTACGCGGGACGGGCCGCCAACCGCGGCGAGTTCCGTCGCGTCCCCGCCGTAGTGGCGTGGCCCATCCTCAAGTAGCGGTCCCCGGGCGGGTCTACTTCTTGCCCTTGTCGGCGTCGCCGCCGCCGCCACTGGTGGAGAGGGCGGCGACGAAGGCCTCCTGCGGGACGTCCACCCGCCCGATGGTCTTCATCCGCTTCTTGCCCTCCTTCTGCTTCTCCAGCAGCTTGCGCTTACGGGAGATGTCGCCGCCGTAGCACTTGGCGAGGACGTCCTTGCGGATCGCGCGGATGTTCTCCCGCGCGATGATCCGGGCGCCGATCGCGGCCTGGATCGGCACCTCGTACTGCTGCCGCGGGATGAGCTCCTTGAGCTTGGACGTCATCATCAGCCCGTACTCGCGGGACTTCTCCTTGTGGACGATCTGGCTGAACGCGTCCACCGACTCGCCCTGCAGCAGGATGTCGACCTTCACGAGGTCGGACTCCTGCTCGCCGCTGGGCTCGTAGTCGAGCGAGGCGTACCCGCGGGTCCGCGACTTCAGCTGGTCGAAGAAGTCGAAGATGATCTCGGCGAGCGGCAGCGTGTAGCGGATCTCGACGCGGTCCTCGGAGAGGTAGTCCATGCCGAGCAGCACGCCGCGGCGGCCCTGGCACAGCTCCATGATCGCGCCGATGTGCTCGGACGGCGACAGCAGCGTCGCCCGCACCACCGGCTCGTACACGGTGCCGATCTTGCCCTCGGGGAACTCGCTGGGGTTGGTGACGGTGTGCTCGGTCCCGTCCTCCATGACGACCCGGTACACGACGTTCGGCGCGGTCGAGATCAGCGACAGGTTGAACTCGCGCTCCAGCCGCTCCCGGACGATCTCCATGTGCAGCAGGCCGAGGAACCCGCAGCGGAACCCGAACCCGAGCGCCGCCGACGTCTCCGGCTCGTAGACCAGCGCGGCGTCGTTCAGCCGCAGCTTGTCGAGCGCGTCCCGCAGCTCCGGGTACTGGTCGCCGTCCACCGGGTAGAGGCCGGAGAACACCATCGGCCTCGGGTCGCGGTAGCCGCCGAGCGCCTCGGTGGCCGCCCGGGACGCACCGGTCACGGTGTCGCCGACCCGCGCCTGCCGGACGTCCTTCACCCCGGTGATCAGGTACCCGACCTCGCCGACGCCGAGGCCCTGCACGGGCTTCGGCTCCGGGGCGATCACGCCGACCTCCAGGGTCTCGTGCGCGGCCCCGGTCGACATCATCAGGCTCTTCTCGCGGCGCGACAGCCGCCCGTCGATGATCCGGACATAGGTGACGACGCCCCGGTAGGTGTCGTACACCGAGTCGAAGATCAGCGCGCGGGCCGGGCCGTCCGGGTCGCCGACCGGCGCCGGCACCTCGGCGACGATCTTGTCGAGCAGCTCGCGGACGCCCTCGCCGGTCTTGCCCGACACGCGCAGCACGTCCGACGGGTCGCAGCCGATGATCCCGGCCAGCTCCTCGGCGTACTTGTCCGGCTGCGCCGCGGGCAGGTCGATCTTGTTCAGCACCGGGATGAGGTGCAGGTCGGCCTCGAGCGCCAGGTACAGGTTCGCCAGCGTCTGCGCCTCGATGCCCTGCGCCGCGTCCACCAGCAGGACCGCGCCCTCGCACGCCGCCAGCGACCGCGACACCTCGTAGGAGAAGTCGACGTGGCCGGGGGTGTCGATCAGGTTGAGGACGTGGTCGGCGCCGCCGGACGTCCAGGGCAGCCGGACGGCCTGGCTCTTGATCGTGATGCCGCGCTCGCGCTCGATGTCCATGCGGTCGAGGTACTGGGCGCGCATCTGGCGGTCCTCGACCACGCCCGTCAGCTGCAGCATCCGGTCCGCGAGGGTCGACTTGCCGTGGTCGATGTGCGCGATGATGCAGAAGTTGCGGATCATCGCGGGATCGGTCTTGTCGGGCTGAGGCGCTGGCACCGGGGTCCGTTCGCAAAACTCACTGGTGGGCATGGATAGGTGTGCTTCCATAGTCCCATGCCGTGCTCCGTGCTCCGTGCACGGCCCGGTTTGGGGCAGGCCCCGGTGATTGGTAGGCTGTGCGACTGCGTGTGGCGTAGCGTCGTGCCCCGGGGGCACCGTCCCGCCCCCGTTCAGACATTCCGTTGGAGCCTGCCGGTGAGCAGGCGTGGATCGCAACCAAGCTGAGGCACTACGACGTGGCTAACATCAAGTCCCAGATCAAGCGCAACAAGCAGAACGAGAAGGCCCGGCTGCGCAACAAGGCCGTCAAGTCCGAGCTGAAGACGGCGATCCGCAAGTTCCGGGAGGCCGCCGAGGCCGGCAACGCGGACGACGCCGCCGCCGCGCAGCGCACCGCCGCCCGCAAGCTGGACAAGGCCGTCAGCAAGGGCGTCATCCACAAGAACCAGGCCGCCAACCGCAAGTCGGCGATCGCCAAGCAGGCCGCCGCCCTGCAGGCCAAGTAGCACCGCACGCCCGGGGCCGGCCGTCTCGCGCCGGCCCCGACGCATGTCCGGGCCCATGCCCATGGACGAGCGCCGCGTGGTGAAGATCTCGAAGTATCTCGCCAGGCACCTGCGGCACCGCCCCGAGCGGATCGGCCTCGCCCTCTCGCCGGAGGGCTGGGCGGACGTCACCGAACTCCTCGCCGCCGCGTCGCGGCACGGCTTCGCGTTGACCCGTTCCGAACTGGAACACGTGGTGGACGTCAACGACAAGAAGCGCTACGAAATGGACGGGAACCGGATACGGGCCGTCCAGGGCCATTCAGTCCCGGTCGAACTGGATCTGCCGCCGGTGGACCCGCCGGAATTGCTGTACCACGGCACCGTCCGCCATTCCGTCGCGTCGATCCTGCGCGAGGGGCTGCTGCCGATGGGACGGCACGCCGTCCACCTCTCCCCCGACCGTGAGACGGCCCGGCGCGTCGGCGCCCGCCGCGGCCGGCCGGTCGTCCTCACGGTCGCGTCCGGGCGCATGGCCGCCGACGGGCACGAGTTCCGGGTCAGCGCGAACGGGGTGTGGCTGGCCGGTTCCGTCCCGCCGGAATATCTCCGCGAATGATCTCGGCGGCCCGCCAGCCGGGCAGGTGCCGCACCCATTCGGGCCCTTCCTCCGGCCCGAACAGATACCGGTAGGGGACGGTCTCCCGGATGGCCCGGTGCACGTCCAGCCGGTCATCGATCATGTGCGTGATGCCGAGTTCCGCGCAGTGCCCCGCCTTCTCCGCCCGCTTCCGGCAGAACCGGACGTTCTCTTCGGGCAGCCCCGTCCGGGCGTAGAAGTCGTGATGGTGCAGCCATGCCAGCGTCCTCTTCCGTATGCGGTCGCCGCACTTGGAAATGATCCAGGCGCGCCCTTCGAAAGCTTCGACGAGCCCCGGAAGCACGTCGTAGACGCCCTCGGTCGCGGGCGATGCGAGCGCCTCCTCGAAGCTGCCGTCCAGGAACACGGTGTCGTCGTCGCCGGGAGCCAGCAGGCCCCCGTGGATGACCCGGCCGAAATCAACGCCGAGCCGATGTTCGATGTCCATGCGTCAACTCTCGGGCCCTCATTCTTAAAGCAGAACTATCAACGACCACCATCGCTATAGTTCGTGCCTATGGACCTGAGCCGCCTGTCCACGACGCGCTCGCCTCGTTCGCCGTCTTCGCCGAGCACCTGAACTTCACCCGCGCCGCCGGCGAACTGCACATCTCGCAGCCCGCCCTGCACGTCAAGGTGCGCAAACTCGCCGAGACCCTTGGGCGCCCCCTCTACACCAGGCAGGGGCGCCGGCTGGCCCTGACACCCGCCGGCGAGCAGGTCGCCCGGTTCGCCCGCGACCTCGACGCCCGCATGACGGCGTTCCTCGCGGACGTCGGCGGCACCGCCGCGTCCCGCGTCCCCACCCTCGCCGCCGGGGAGGGTGCCTACCTGTACCTTCTCGGCGGCGCCGTCCACCCCGGCGTCCGGCTGATCAACGGCGACCGCGCCCGCACCCTCACCGCCGTCCGCACCGGCCGCGCCGACGTCGGCGTCGCCGTCCTGGACGTCCTGCCGGCCGACGTGGAGGCCGAGCTCCTCGCCTCCTACCCGCAGACCCTCGTCATGCCGGACGGCCACCCGCTCGCCGCGCGGCGGCACCTCGCGCTCGCCGACCTGGCGGGCACCGCCCTGATCGTCCCGCCCCCGACCGGCCCGCACCGCGTCACCCTCGAACGCGCGCTGCGCGCCGCACAGGTGCCCTGGTCGCTCGCGGTCGAGGCCGCGGGCTGGCCGCTGATGCTGCACTTCGCGTCCCTGCGCATCGGCCTGGCCGTGGTGAACGGCTGCGTGCCCCCGCCGCCCGGCCTGACCGCACGCGAGATCATCGACCTACCGGCCGTCCCCTACTACGCTCTGCACCTGCCGGGCCGCAGCGACGACCCCCTGGTCACCGATCTGCTGACCGCCGTCCGCACCGCCGTGAGGAGCACGCCGTGCATTTCGAGATCTCCGTCGACATCGACGCCGCCCCCGAAACCGTCTGGGCCCTTCTGACGGACGTCGAACGCTGGCCCGACATGACGGACTCGATCGACCGCGTCGAACTCCTCGACAAGCCGTTCGCGCCGTCCAGCCGGGCCCGCATCCACCAGCCGAAGATTCCCGCCGCCACCTGGACGGTCACCGAGGTGAAGGAGGCCGAGTCCTTCACCTGGGAGTCCCGCTCCCCCGGCGTGACCACCACCGCGACCCACGCGATGGCCCCCGCCGGGAACGGCGTCACCGTCCGCCTGACCCTCGATCAGAAGGGGCCCCTCGCCGGCCTGTTCTCCCTCCTGACGGGCCGCCTGACCCGCCGCTACGTGACGATGGAGGCCAACGGCCTGAAGAACAAGGCCGAACGATAACCCGCCTCCACCGAGCCCCTCCCCCACCCGAGCCGTCCGCCCAAAAGCAGCGGCGGACGGTTCCCTCGCGGCAGCGGCCGGGCCTACCGGATGGCGGGCTCGCCGTAGCGTTCCTGGTCGGACGGCCGCGGGCCCTCGGGACCGTCCCGGCCGAGGCGCATCATCCGTGAGATCCGCACCGTGCGGAACGAGCGGCCCAGCGCGGCGAACTCGTACCCGTCCGTCGCCGTGATCTGCTCCGCCGCCCGCTCCCACTCCGCGAGTTCGGCGTCCGAGGGCGGGTCACCCTGGTGGCGGCGGAACAGCGGCATCAACTGGGTGAAGTGGGCGGCCAGGTTGCCGCGCGCCTCACCGGGCCCGTCACCGCCGCTGAACGGCTGCCAGGACCCGTCCTCCTTGATCTCCACGACGGTGAAGGTCGGCGGCAGCAGGATCACTCCCGGATGCGACTGGATCGCGTGGACGGCCTCGGTCTGCACGATCTCCGGAACGGTGCCGGGTATCGGCCGGAACCCCGCTAGGTTCAGCCTCAGCTGCGTCTCCCAGTGCCCGGCCGGCGCCAGTGGCTCGACGGGGTGGTCGCGCAGCAGCTTCGGGCCGCCCGGATCGGTGTCGGTGGACCTCGGCGGCTCCATCGCACCGCCGCCGATCAGCGTGAACCGCTCGATCCGGATCACCCGGTAGCGCCGCTCGCCGATCTCCCACTCGTCCTTCGCGAGGCCGCCCACCTCGGGGTCCATCCGCCCGGCGGCCTCCATCATCGCGCGCGCCAGGTCCGGGGCGGGGTGCTGCTCGGTCACGGTCCTGCGCAGATGCGCGGCCAGGCTCCGCCGGGCGCTCTCCGGGTCGGACGTGCCGACGCTCCCGATGCGCCAGCTCGTCCCGCTCTGCACCGCGAACCCGAAATCGGGCGATCCGGCCGGGAAGAGCTTGGGGAACTCCCGGATCCGCTCGCCGAGTTCCCTGTCCCGCACCGCCGCGACCGGGTCGAGATCGGCGACCAGATCGATGCGGTCGTACCCGTGCATCGGGGGGAAGCTCATACCCCATCATCGTCACAGAAACGATCCGCCCGCACACGTTTCGTGAAACTCACCCCACCGGAAGCCCCGGACGCGCCGGACCCGGGCGACGACCGCGAAGACCGCGGCGATCGGCCTCGCCGCCACCCGGAAGCGCCAGGCTTGGGCGACGACCGCGAAGACCGCGGCGATCGACCTCGCGGCCACCCGGACGCGCCGAGCCCAGGCACCACCACGCAGGCCCGGAACCGTCGGCCGGCGGGCCACTGGCCGTCGGCCGATGGGCCGCTGGCCGGCGGGCTCTCCCACCCGCCGCCCGGGTTCAGCCGCGGGCGGCGACGATGGTGGCGACCGTCTTCTCCAGCGCGTACGCGGGATCGGCGGCGCCGCCCTTGACCGCCTCATCGGCCTCGGCGACCGCCGCGAGCGCCCGCGCGACCCCGTCTCCGGACCAGCCCCGCAGCTGCTTCTGCACCCGCTCGATCTTCCACGGCGGCATGCCCAGCTCCTTCGCCAGCGCCGCGCCCCGCGCACCCCGCGGAGCCCCGCCCACCTTCGCCAGCCCCCGCACACCCTGCGCGAGCGCGCTGACGATCAGCACCGGCGCGACCCCCGTGGCGAGCGCCCACCGCAGCTGCTCCAGCGCCTCGGCGAGCCGCCCCTCGATGGCCTTGTCCGCCACCGTGAACCCGCTGACCTCCGCGCGCCCCCGGTAGTACCGGGCGACGGCGGCGTCGTCGATCTTCCCCCCGGTGTCGGCGACCAGCTGGCTGCACGCCGCCGCCAGCTCCCGCAGGTCGTTGCCCACCGCGTCGATCAGCCCCCGCGCACCGTCGGCGGAGATCTTCCCGCCCGCCCGGCGGATCTCGGCCCGCACGAAGTCGACCCGCTCCCCCACCTTGGTGACCTTGGGACACGAGATCCTGCGCGCCTTGAGCTTGGTGAGCCCGTCCACCAGCGCCTTGCCCTTGGCCCCACCCGGGTGGACGGCCACGAGCACCACTTCATCCGCCGGGTTCCCGGCGTATTTGAGCACCTCGGCCGTCAGGTCCTTCCCCAGATCCTGCGCCGACCGGATCACGAGCACCTTCCCGCCGCCGAACAGCGACGGCGACGTCAACTCCGAGATCCGCCCGGGCTCCAGCCCGCCCGGCGCCAGGTCAATGACCTCCGCCTTCGGATCCCCCGCCCGCACGGACGCGACGATCTCCCCGATCGCCCGCTCCGCGAGCAACTCCTCGTCCCCGACCACCAGCACAATGGGCTCAACCGACACCCCAGCAGCATGCCACGCTCAACAAGGCCCCGCGCCGTCCACCAGCACAGCGGCCCCCTCCGCCGCGCTCCGCTCGGACGTCCCGCGCCGCAGCCGGTAGAAGACCCCGGGGATCTTGGGCCCGTCCCGGCGCGCCAGGTAGGCGGCGTCCTGGACGCGGCGGCAGCCGGCGGGGTCGATGCCCGCCGGATCGGCGCGGTGCGCGTCCCACAGGTCCTGGATCTCCCGCAGCGCCTCCTCCCGGCGGGCGGCGTGCCGCCAGTGGGCACCGGCCAGCTCCACGCAGTCCAGCAACGCGGGGCAGACCGGCAGGAACAGCTTGACCAGGTAGTCCGCCAGGCTCATGTCACGGTAGAGCGCGAGCGCCAGCCCGAGAACGAACCAGCCCAGCCCCGCGGCCACGAGCGCACCCGCGTAGGCGCGGTGGTCGCGCAGGCTCCACACCATGCTCTGGCGCTGGCACAGCAGCACGTCTCCAGGCCACGGGACGTCCCGCACATCGATGCCGAACCACCCGCGGTACCGGTCCGCGCGGCGGATGCGCCCGGCGGCCGCGGCGACCTCCTCCGGCGCGGGGGGCGCACCGGCCAGCGCGGCGTTCCACGGCAGCCCGAACAGCCCGGTCTCGTAGAGCTCCTGGACCGCGGCCGCACGGCGCACCGCTCGCTCCTCCAGCCACGCCAGCCCCGTGCGCGACGCCACCAGCCACGCCGCGCCCAGGGCGGCGAGCGTCTCGCTCCCCGCCGGGAAGAACACCACCGCGACCGGCGCGACCGCCGCGATGAGCAGCGTCCCGGCCATCCGGGCCCGCCGCCACCGCTGGGACCGGTGGTACAGGTCGCTGTAGGCGAGCAGCCGGCGCAGATGCCGCGCCTCGTCCTGCCGCCGCCCGATCCGCGACGGCTCGCCGCGCGGGACCGGACGCGGCGCGTCCGCGGCCACCGCTCAGCCCCCCGCCGGGCACAGCGGCCGGTCCCGCAACCGCTCCGGCGCGCGCGGCACCGCGTCCCCGACTGTGGGGCGCGGCCCGCTCCAGCCGCCCAGGCGGCAGGCGTGCGCGGCGAGCGCGGCCGGGTCGATGAGCATGTCGAGCCGCAGCGCGCTGAGGCCGAGCGCGAAGTGCAGTCCGCCGGGGTCCTGCCACGTGGTGAACGGCGGGTTGCTCAGGTCGGGGAACTCCGTGCGCAGCAGGCGTTCGCCCGTGTCGGCGTCGATGACGCCGAGGTAGCCGGTCCGGGCCGAGATCACGACATCGTTTCCCACGGCGGTCAGCGTGAAGACGTATTGCGACTCTCCGGGGAGAGTCCGCTCCGTCACGTCCGTCCCGCTCACCTTGTAGGCGAAGGTGTCCCCCTCGGGGCCGACGCCGACCACGGTGCCGTTCGCCGTCACGACGGTGCGCACCGCGGCATGCGAGCCGAGCCGGACGGGCGGCCCGGCGCGGCCGTCCGCGTCCAGCGGCCACATGCTCATGCCGGCCCCGGTGCAGCCGACGACCCGGCCGCGCCGCGGGTCGACGGCCATGCAGGTGATCGGGCGCTCCAGTCGTCTCTCGGAGATCCTCCGCGGCGGCGCCGTACCGTCGTAGGCATAGCCGGTGAGCCGGTCGGACCACGCGACGAAGAGCCGACCGTGGTCCTCGTCGAGGGCGACCACGGGACGCTGCGAGCCGGACGGCCCGGTCAACTCGGCGAGCTGTTCCAGTTCATCGGCGCCGTCGTAGCGCCACACCCGGACCCGCCCGTCCGCGGTGACCATGGCCGCCGACCTCAGGCGGGCGCTGAGGACGCCCGGCGCCAGACTGAACTTCGACGGGTAGGAGTCCTGGCCGTGCACGCGCCGGGTTCTCGGGTCGTACACCGTCAGCCATGCCCGTTTCGCCTGCAGCCCCGTCAGGAGGAGCATTGTGCCGTCGGGGAGCACGGCGACCCCGGAGACCCCCGACACCCACTGGTTGAACATGCGGTGATCGGCCGCGTCGTGCACCGCCAGGACGCCCTCGTCCCCCGGCGTGATGGTCGTGGCACCGTCCGCGCTGACCGCCGCCATGCTCCGGGTGCGGCCTCCCTCTCCGATGATCGCGTTGCCGATCGAAGGGCTCCCGTCCAGGAGCGAGTCGGTGGCGAATGCCTTGAGCCCGTTCAGGGAGGCGATCCACAGCCCGGCCGACGTCACCGCCACCGGGCGGCCCCCCGCCCCCACGAAGAAGGGTTTGCCGAGCCGTTTCCCAGTGCGGGGGTTCAGGGGGGTGATGAAGCCGTTGACGGTCACCGCGAACGCGGTCTTTCCGTCCAGGCCGTAGGCGATCCCGCTGCCGGGGGCCTTCAGGTCGACGGCGCCGGACCGCTCGGCCTTCTTGCCGTCCACCCGCCAGAAGGACGTCTCGCCCGCGGTCCCGATCAGCGCCAGCGACCGGGCCTTGGGATCGAACGCGACCCCGGCGACGCCGGTGCCGTCCGCGACGCGCATCGGCGGTCTCTCCGCGGCGCCGTGCCACAGCAGTCCGCCACCGCTCGTGGCGGCCGCGACGTCCCGCCCGTCTCGGGAGAACGTGAGGGCGCTGACGCCGGTCTCCTTCTCCGGGAGCGGAAGGGCGCCGGAGCGGCCCGAGGGCGCCAGGGCCACCGTCCGGGCACCCGCGGAGCGGCCGGCGTAGGCGAGCGTCCCGCCGTCCGGGGCCAGGGCCAGCGCCGTCACCGCGCCCCGCGTAGGGATCTTGCGCGGGGTCCGCGCCGCGCCCGGTGCGAGCGACCACACCACGATCTCGGGTGCGTCTCCGGCCGCGGCAACCGTCCGGCCGTCGGCGGCCATCACCAGCGACCGCAGCGGGCGAGGAGCGCCCTGCAGCAGGCCCTGCAGGCGCACGTCGGCGTAGACGGCGTTCAGCAGCGCCGAACGGGCGCCGGTACCGCCCGGGGAGATCCGCTGCGCGGCCAGCGCCTCGCGCAGCGCCCTCTCCGGCTCCGCCGCCGCACGCTCGCGCACCTGCCCGGCGAGGGTCCGTGCCAGCCGCGCGCTCTCCTGCCGCTGAGCGTCCCTGACGGAGTCGCCCCGCTTGTCCAGCGCGTACCCGCCGGGGACGGCGAGCAGCGCGCCCACCACGCCCACCGTCGCCCACCTGAGCCTGCGGTTCGGCCGCCGCCTCACCAGCCGGAGCGCCGCGGCGACGTCGGGGGCGGGGGTCTCCACCGGCGTCCGGACGCGGAGCCGCGGGACGCGCCACGGCGAGGGTCCGGCCTCCGGGACGTGCTCCATCCCGAGCACGACCCGCTTGCCGTTCTCCTCCGCGAAGCGGACGAGTTCGGCGGTGTCCCCGACCGGCAGGAGGCGGCCGTCTCCGCCCAGCCCGGCGACGACCATCGATGACGGGTCGATGGGTGTTCCGGCGGCGAGCGACTCGGCCAGCACGGCGAGCGGTGCCGCGAGCGGCGTCCTCGGCACGGCGGGCAGCCCCCTGCCGCTGGCCGCGACGAGCCGCCAGCGCAGGCCCGCCCGCGCGCCGCCGGGAGACGCCACCGTGGTCCGCGCCATCTCGGCGCACGTCTCCGGATCGATCTCGGTGAAGGCCATCTCACGCGGGCACGGCCACGCTCCGGGCACCTGCTCCTCGCCGCCCCCGACGGCCTCCGCGACGAGCGTCACCGCCTCGTACCCGTCACGGACGCGCACCGGGACGCTCATCAGCGCCGAGCGCGGCACCGGTCCGTCCAGCCCGGCGAGCAGGGACGCGATCAGGTCCGCGACCTGCGCGGGCGCGACGGAACCGACGGCGGGGTCGGCGTCGGTCCACTCGGTGAGGGCCCGTTCCCGGCAGCCTTGCGCCTCGGCGTCCCGTCCGTGGCGGTGGTGCCGGGCGGCCTCGGCGGCGTACAGGACGCCATGGAGCCGCCGGACGAGGAAGGGGTAGGGCGACCCCGCGCCGTCCAGCTTCGCCCGGACCTCCTCGGCGAACGGCCCCTCGCGCAGCCGGGCCAGAAGATCGGCGTCGACGCGGACCGCACGCTCGGCGGTCAGCAGCACCCAGGAGACGCCGATCAGCTGCGTCGCGACCTCGCTGGCCGGCTTCAGCGCACCTCTCGAACTCTTGGGGCCCTGAGTGACAAGGCACTTCCGGATGGCCTCGGTCAGCCTGTCCGGTTCCTGCTCCCGCTCCGTCAACGACATGCGTCCAGCACCTCCCGCCGTCCCATGTGCGCCTCGGCCGGGACGGAGATGTCCGGATCGGCGGCGGCCCCCGCGGGCAGCAGCGCGCACACCCGGCTCAGGAGCGCCGTCCCGGTCAGCCCGAGCACGGCGAGGCGCCCGCTCGCCGAGCCGAAGACCCCGTACCGGCCGTCCCCGGTGAAGGCCGCGGTGTAGAACGGCACCACCGACGCGGTGCCCGCGCCATCCGCCGGCATGGCGTTCACAGCGGCGATCTCCCGTCCCCCGTTCGCGGCGATGACGTGGACCGCCCCGCTCAGATCGGGCACCAGCCAGCTCCGCCGGTCCGGCGACACCGCGATGTTCATCACGGTGGTGGCGAGTCGTGCGGAGGGCTGAGCGCCGGCAGGCCGCAGACCCGGGCCGGTGACGTGCAACTCGCCGTTGTTCTCGCCGGTGAGCAGCGTCGATGCCGACAGGGGAACGGCCACCGCCAGCCCATCCGGGAAGTCGACCCTCCTCGCGGTTCCGCCGCGGAGCGGCACGACGCTCGCGTGGTCGCGGTCGTAGCCGATGACCAGCTCATCGCCGCGGGCGAGGAACAGCAGGGCCCGCACGGCCTCGCTGTCGGCGGACGGGATCTCTTCGAGCAGCCGCCCGTCCCGCGGGTCCCATACCTCGACGGTGCCCCGCAGGTCGCCGATCGCGACCCGGCCCGCCCGCTCGTCGAAGGCGACCGACAGGATCCGCCCCAGGCCGTGCGGTGTCGGCTCGCCCAGCACGCGCACGGCCTCGCCCCGGGCGAGGTCCGACACCACGGCGCGGCCGTCGATGTGACCGGTGACGATCGTGCGCCCGCCGGGTGCGACGGCCATCGAGATGATCGGACCGTGCTCCGCCAGGTCGATGGTCTGCGCCACCCGCAGGCTCGGTACGTCGACCACGCGGACCATCCCGTCCATGCCCACGGTGATCACTCGCCCGGGGGACCGCGGATCGGTGACCACCCGCGTCAGCACGCCGCGGTGCAGAGCGGGCCCGGACGGCATCGACCAGTCCGTCGCATGCCAGCCGTCGGTGAGCGCCGCCAGCCGGCCGCCCGCGGAGTCGAACTGCGGTTCCGCCCGGAACATCATGCCGGGGCCGCCGAGCTCGGGCCCCCGCCACTCCCCGGTGTTCAGATCGAGGACCTTCAGCGTCGTCGGGGCGTCTCCACGCCCCGCACCCGAGGAACCGACCACCAGCCGGTCGCCGTCCCTGCCCGCCGCGAGCCGTATCACCGACCGCCTGTCCTCGACCTGCCGCACGACCTTCCAATGCCGCGTCTCCCACACGACGACGCGCCCGAGTTCCGGGTCGTCCGGGGTCGAGGCCACGTGCCGGCCGGCCGCCAGCACGCGGCGGCCGTCGGCCAGCCGCGCCATGGCCAGCGAGTACGCACCGCGGAAGACGGTGCGGTTGGCCGGGAGGAGGGTCCGCTCGCGACTGCCGGTCGAGGCGGCGTACACGCCCGCCTCCACCTCCCCCTTGCGCGCGCTCGTCACGGCGACCGAGTCCTCGTCGACGAACACCATGTCGGTGGGATCGGTCACCGGCAACCGCGCGATCGCGACCGTCAGCAGCGGGCCGGACCCGAGCGGGCGGCGCGGCACCGCCAGCGGCCAGACCGATATCCGCCTGCCGGCCTGCTGGAGGGCGAGCAGCCTCCCGCCGGGCGACACCGCCAGGCGGTCGACGCGTCCGCGCGAGAAGCCCTCCTGGACCGGCCGCGGAACCGGACCGGAGATGTCCCAGCGGATGAGGAGACCCTCCTCGTCCCCGCTGATCAGGGCCTTTCCGTCCGGGGTGAAGGCCAGCGCGCTGATCCCGGCGCCGCCGCCGGCGGCCGCCCGGTAGCGGCCGCCGCCGGGCTCCTGGACCCGGACGCGTTGCCCCGGCCCGCCGACCGCGATCCTGCGGCCGTCCGGCGACACCGCGACCGCGGTGGCGGGCCGTCCGCTCGACGCGACGCCGCGCAGCCGAGGGTCCACCGCCGCCACCCGCAGCAGCGCGTCGCGGGCGTCGCCCTTCCCCGCTCCGAGACGCTGCGCCGCCAGCGCGGCGATCGCCGCCCGGCCGGGGTCGGCATGGGCGTCCCGCGCCACGATCGCGGCCAGTTCGCGCAGTCGCCTGGCGTCCCGCTCGCCGTGCGCCCGCCCGACCGCGTAGGCGGCGACCCCTCCGAGGAGGATCACGACGAGCAGGGGCGCCATCCAGTACGGATGCCGGGACTGGTGGATCCGCATCACCGCCAGGGAGGCGGGGACGTCCTCGACCACCTCCGCCCGCAGGTCCGGCCCCCGCTCCTGCGCCTCCGCCCGGGCCTTGGCCCCGTTGGCGGGGGACACCAGCAGTGTGAGCTCCCGCTCCGCCACCGCGAGCATCTTGCGGTCGATCTCGGTCACCCCGAGGAGCGTGCCGTCCCGGGTGACATTGGCGGTCAACACCGTCCGGCGGTTGTAGGGGGCACGGGCGTCCGGCGTGAGGCCGTGGAGGTAGGCCAGCGCCAGCGCCATCGCCCCGCCCGCCGATCTCCCACCGACCGGCGGGACGTCGTCGCCGTCCCCGTCATACGGGAGCAGATCCCAATGCGTCACCGAACGAGAGTGGAAACGCGGATGACTCTTCGCCCAGGCGAACGCCTCGGCGAAGGACTCGCGCATCCCTTGGTCGTCCCGGGTCGCGGTCGGCCCCTTCAGACCGGGCCGCTCCGGACGCCGGAACCTCCTGCGCCGCACCTCCAAGAGGAGCAGCCTGCCGGCGTCCCCGTGGGCGACGACGATCGGCAGCCGCACGACTCGCCGTCGGCGGCGCCGGGGCGGCTGCGACCAGCCGCCGAACAGCTTCGCCCGCAGGCCCCGCCGCGCGGGCGCCCGCCGCGGTGATCCCGCCGTGCGCCCGATCACACCGCACCGTCCGGACCCGCGAGGGCGGCCAGCAGGTCGCGCAAGGCGTCACCCGTCCGCGCGTCCGCCGCGTGCTCGGCCGACCAGCGCACTGTTTCGCGGTCGAAACCGGACGGATCGTCGACCAGGTCGGGGCCCACCGCCACGGCCAGCCGGTCGCGCCAAGCGCCCACCTTCAGGGTGCCCTCGGCCGCGTTGTACGCCCAGCGCAACGGGATCACGCACTCGCGTGCGGAACCGTCACCGAGGTCGTTGAGAACGAGCTCGAGCCATCGGCCGTCGGCTTCCCGAGAACCCACGGACGCGCTGACAAGGAGCTGCCCGCCGTCGTTCTCGTAGAGGGTCACCGCCAGTTCGAGGTCGGGAACCACCAGCAGCCTTTCGTCTCTCGGCTCCGCCTCCTCGTCGCTCGCCAGCGCGGTCTCCAGCTGCCGCGGCTCTGAGATGTACACCTCGACCGGAGCGCTCGGGGAGTCCCGGCGACGCGCCGCCGGACGCACCTCGTAAGGCGGCGGGGAGCCGATCTCGAGACGCATCCGCCCGGCGGTGAGCCACCCGAGGTAGGTCACGGCGCCCCGGTCGGCCTCGGGGCGTACGAGGACCGCCACGTCCTCGACCGGCGGCGTCACCTCCAGCGCGACCTCGCCCGCGTCGTCCTCGGCGATGACGCTCAGGTGCAGGCGGAGCCCGCCGCTGTCGGCCGTCCGCTCGCCCGGTCCGGTCGCCGGCAGCTCCGCCAGCCAGTCGGCCACGGCCGCCGCGAACTCGGCGGAGGCGTCGCCCTCGTCCGGCACGGACGCGGCATCGTCCGGCACGGACGCGGCATCGTCCGGCACGGACGCGGCATCGTCCGCCAGCCGGCCCGTCGCCACCCGGGCGGCCTCCCGCATCGCGGGGTCCACGGCGCCGAGCCGGCGGGTCAGCAGCGCCAGTGCCCACCGGGCCTCCGCCGGGAAGCGTGCGAGGTCGGTGGCGGCGAGTTCCTCGCACAGCGCGATGCCGCCGTGGGCGGCCAGGCCGGACGTCCCCTGATCGCGAAGCCATATGTTCATCTCGTCCATCGCGTCGCTGAACAGGGAGCCGGTGGGCGCGAACCAGTGGGCCAGCACCACGCGGGAGCCCCCGCCGCCCGCGTCGATGGCGCCGCACAGGTCCGCGGCGAGCCGCGCAACGAGTTCCCACGGCAGCAGATGGAACAGTTCCGCCGCCGGGTCGCCCTCCTGGAGGAGCCGGTCGACCAGCGACCACCGCAGCGCCGGGGATTCCGACTCCAGCACCCGGACGTCGTCCGGCCCCGGGCGCACGTCCGGCCAGGTCTCCTCCAGCCGCTCGACGACCGCGACCGCCGCCTCGCTCACCGGCACCGGCACGCCCGCGTCGGTGAGCTCCACGACCGCCTCGGGGGCCGTTCCGCCGCGGCACAGACCCAGCGCCCCCACCCGGGTGCCCGACGACTCGAGCAGGATCCGGCGGCGCAGCCAGCCGTCGCGGAAGCGGGACTCGCCGCGGGCGTCGGAGTTGCGCCTGCCCCGGTTGGGCTCCGCCCAGGGATCCCAGGAGCCGGTGCCGTCCCGGTCGAGGGCGACTTCCGCGACCCATTCGCTCAACGGCCTGTGCGGGGCGTTCATCGTCCGCTCCTGACGTCCAGTTCCGCCAGCAGCCGGACGGCCGCCGGGCCGATCTCGCGGGCCGCCGCGTTCCTGGCCTCCGCGGGATGGTCCTTCAGGTAGTCGTCGCGGATCTCCCGGAGTTTGTCCCACTCGCCGACCGAGACCCTCGCGAACAGGTCGTCCGGCAACTCGGCAGCCCACGTCACCGACTGGGCGACGCGGAGCTCCATCCCCTCGCCCCGCCACCGCGCGACGAACTTCACCAGCCGCAGCAGGATGGCGACCTGCTCGAACGGCACATCGAACCGGTAAGGAACCCACAACTGCCGCACGGACTCGCCGTCGCGCAGGTCCGCCAGGCCGCGCAGCGTCGGGTCGAGGACCAGCCCGTGGCGCGGGTCGTAGTGGATGCTGTTGACGGTCAGATCCCGTGTCTCGGCGTCGCGCTCGAGGTCGCCGCCGGACACTCTGAACGGGAACCCCCGGAGATCGAGCGCCTTGTACTCGAGCAGTACGTCGTCCTCGCCCCGGAACTGGGCGGAGCAGACCCGTCCGGACGACACCTTGATCCGGACCAGCCGCCTCATCCGCATGCCGGCCAGCACCTCGTGCACCAGTGAGGCCATCAGCCCCGGCGGCACCGTCCCGGAGAAGTCCAGGTCGTTGACCTTCGCCTGCGGCCCCGCTGCGATCAGGTCCCGGACCGACCCCCCGGCGGCCCAGATCAGGTGCCCGAGACCCCACACCCGGTCGAACAGCCGCGCGAAGAAGGTGCCGGCCGGGTCGGGGGCCCGGTCGGTCAGCCGCCCGATGAGGTCCGGCAGTTCCGCCGCGACCGCCGCCACGTCGCAGATCATCTGCGGGCGCCGCCGCGGCGGCAGCGGCCCGAGCCGCTCGGCCCGGCCCCCGCATTCGGGCAGCGGCCGCACCGGGACCCCGCCGTCCCCGTCGAGCAGCACGTGATCGCAGAACATGTCCGGCGTCAGCCCGCCGGGCGGAGGGCTGTAGACGAATCCGAGAATCCGCCTGCCGTCCAACGTGTCGCCGACCATGACTGCCGCCGTGTCGCCCCGCACATAGCGGCCCGAAAGGTCGGGCGCCCCACCTTCCGGCTCCGATACGAAATCCTGCATGCGGCCACCTCGCTATGCTTTTGGACAGTAAGGCCCATCCATCTCTGCGGGACGCCCGGTCCCCGTGAGCACGTCGAGCGCCCACTTCCCCCGTCCCCGACCGAATCCACGCCCCCGCCCGTGGCCGACATGGATCCGATGACCCCATCAGAACGCCCCCTTGTCGCAGATATGTCGCATACGGCCTCCGGAAGTCCCGACGGCGTGCGGGCCACCGGCCGGTTACTCGTCTCATTGCTCGTCCAGTCCGGCCCGTACCGGCGGCGCTGGGAACGGCGGCTCGGCCGTTCCCAGCCGGACGGAGCGCTCAACAAGGCCGCCGTCGCGAAGGTGATCGCCGAGCACCTGTGGGACACCGGAGAGCGCCCCGACACCGATTCGCGCCTCGCCCGCAAGATCAAGGACCGGGTCTACCGGGCTCTCTCCGGGGACCTCATCAGCGCCGAGACCCTGACATGGTTCGTCGAGGCCTTCGGCATGACCGACAACGACCGCGAGCGGCTGTGGACGCTGCGGTTCCCCCCGGTCCGCGGGTCCGTGGGCGGCCCGGTCGTGAACACCCTGCGCCACCCCCAGTTCGTCCCGGTGCCGCAGCGCCACCGCACCGTGGCCGTCTTCGAACGCCGCATGATCGGCCCCGCCGGGACGGTCGTCGGACACCAGACCACCTCGGCGATCCTGGCCCGCGAGGACGGCGTCACCGGCTACCCGTACCGCCTCGTGCGGGGCGCCCGCGCGGTTCGCGTGCGGCACGGCGGGCGCGTCACCGCGCGGCACGAGTTCTCCGGTGCCTCACCGGTACTGGAGATCACGTTCAACACCCCTCTGCGCAAAGGGCAGGTGGCGTCTCTGGAGTACGACGTCGAGTTCGCACCGCAGGCACACCCCGCCGGTGAGTACCGCCGCGTCGCCCACTCCCGCTGCGAGAACGTCAGCATCACCGTGCAATTCGCCCCGGAGCGGCGCCCCGCACAATTATGGTGGACGGTCTGGGACGACTACCGCGGCGGCGAGATACTGCATGAGGAATCGACCCGCTTGGACGTCGAGAACTGCGCCCACCGCTTCATCCCCTATCTGGAGAACGCGGCCGTCGGCTTCCGCTGGACCTGGTGAACAGGACATCCCCTCCTCTCCCCTCGGCCACCCACGGCCAAGATGACACCCCAGTGGCAGCAATCACACCATCCGGTCACTCCAGTACCACCCCACCTCACCCCACCGAATGAGACGCAGCACGGTAGGCCGCCAATCCCCAAAAAGCGCTGGGGTTATTCGCTCGAGCGACCATCTCGGATCGCAGGGCAACTCGTTGAAGGAACATTCTTACTCCTCCCCGATCACCGCCCCGCATGGCGCGGAGACCGCCCTTACCAGGCGGCCCTCCCCCAACGCCGCTCGTTGACGGGCTTGTGATTTGGCACGGGACGGGCAGATCACCACAGCACCATTTCCGGTCGCATCCTGCTCAGCGACACTTGACGTAGACCCCGTTCGCTCTGGACAGCCCTGCACAGGACCGCCCGTGACCCCACGGCGAGTCGCCGTGGGGCGGTCAGTAGCGGGGGACGGCGGCCACAGAAGTGGCGGTGCGGATTATGGCTATGTCTCCTTCCTGGTCGGTGCGGTGGACTTGGGTGTGGAGGCGGCGGAGCAGGGTGATGGTCGCTGGCGACGGGTGGCCGTAGTCGTTGTCCTCGCCCACGGAGATCAGGGAGATGGACGCGTGGGCGGCGGCGAGGAAGCGGGGGTCCTGGCTTGGGGAGCCGTGGTGCGGAACCTTGAGGACTTGGACGTGGGGGACGGTCGTTTCCAGCACGCGTTGGGCCTCCGGTTCGATGTCGCCTGCGAGGAGTGCGCTGAAGCCCGGTTTGCGGGCGATGAGGACGACGCTGGCGTTATTGATCGTGGTGCCGTCGTCCTTCGGTGAAAGGGCCGGGCCGGCGCCGAGCGGAGCGAGGACGGTGAGGGTCAGGTCGCCGACGCGCCATTGCTGGCCTGGTTCGGCGCGGCGGGATTGGATGCCCGACGTGTAGCGCGCCTCGCGACCTGAACTGAGGGGTGTCGTCAGTACCTCGTGGACGGTGCGGTGGTGGCGGACGCCGGACGTGCCGTTGATGTGGTCGGCGTGCGGGTGGGTCAGGATCAGGAGCGGGACGTCCGTCACGTGGAGGCGCCGCAGGCACCGGTCGACGGGGCGCGGTTCCGGGCCCGTGTCCACGACGACGGCCTGGCCGGGGCCGGCAGCCAGCACCAGCGCGTCGCCCTGGCCCACGTCGCAGGCGACCATCTGCCAGCCGGGCGGCGGCCAGCCGGGAGCCATCACCCGTATGGCGATAACGGCGATCAGCACGCCGGCCATGGCCGCGGCGGCGACCAGGCGCAGGCGGCGGCTGCGCAGGATCAGGACCGCGACCACGCCCGCCGCCAGGAGCGTCGCGGCGCCGATGGCTCCGCCCGTCCAGGGGAGGGTCGCGTAGGGCAGCGCCGCGGCGGTGCGGGCTATCCAGATGATCCAGCCGACGGCCAGGCCGGCGGGCCAGATGATCAGGCGGGCGACGGGCGGTGAGACGAGGGCGGTCACGGCGCCGAGCGCGCCGAGGAGGGTGGCGGGGGCGACGGCGGGCGCGGCCAGCAGGTTCGCGAAGACGGACACGACGCCCACCTCGCCGGACAGCATCACCAGGACCGGGGCCACGGCGACCTCGGCGGCGGCCGTGACGGCGAGGGCGTCGGCGACGGGACCGGGCAGCCGGTGCGCGAGGCGTTCCCGCCACGACGGGGCCAGGACCAGCAGCCCGGCCGTGGCGAGGACGGAGAGCGCGAACCCGTAGGAGCGCGCGAGCTCGGGGTCGATCAGGACGAGGAGAAGGACGGCGGCGGCCAGCGCGGGCAGCCCCTGGCGTTCCCGGCCGGTGACCAGCGCCAGCAGGCCGATCATGCCCATCACCGCCGCCCGCAGGACGCTCGGTTCCGGCCGCGCGACGACCACGAAGGCCAGGACCGCGAGGACGGCCACGGGCGGGGCGCGGCGGCGGCCGAGGCCCGCGAGGCGGCACAGCCCGAGGACCGCGCCGACGACGATCGCCAGGTTCGCACCCGAGACGACGAGGAGGTGGGTGAGCCCGGCGGTGCGGAAGTCCTCCGCCAGCGCGGGGTCGAGGCGGGAGGTGTCGCCGACGACCATGCCGGGCAGGACGCCGCGCCGGTCGGGCGGCAGCCGGTCCACCGCGGCCCGCAGCCTGGCCCGCACGTGCTCGGCGGCCCGCTGCGGCGCGGACGGCGGGCCGAGGACGGCGGGCGGCCCCCGGACGATCACGACCGCGGCCAGCAGACCTCCTCCCTTGGGCGGCACGAACCGTCCGCGCAGCCGCACCCGCTGGCTGGGAACGAGGCGCAGCCAGCGCGGATCGGCGGCGATGAGCAGCACCGGGACACGAACCTTCACCCGCCGCACCGCCTCCGCCCGCGCCCTAATGGTGATCATCGGACGGGCATGCCCCGGCTTCGCCTGCGGGTCCCCGGTCACCACCGCTTCGGCTGCGGCGAACCGCCCGGCGCGTGCCAGGTCGTGCACCGGCCCGCCGGCCACGGCCGTCATCCGAAGCGCCACCCCGCACGCCGACGCCGCCGCACACGCCAGCACGATCCCGGCGACCCGCCGCCTGGCCGCTGCGCGCGCGCCATAGCCGCGATGGCGCCGCCCGCCAGAATCGGCGCCCCGCCCACGCGCACTCGACGTTCCCGACCGTCCAGGCCACGGGAGGACCGCACGTAAGGCCGCTCTCCCCTGCCCCGCTCGCCGCCCGCCGGGCACGCCCCCGCCCACGCCGCAGTAGCGATCTCGCGCTGTGCCGAGATGAAGGGACGGTGTGCCGCCGCTCCCTCCGCCAGGACGACCGCGCGCAGGCGCCACACCGTGTGGCGAGGCGGCGTCACCCGACTCGTCGGGCCGGCAGCGCTGAGCCCGCAGCCCGTCAGGCTGCGGGGAACCGCACGCTCCGACAGGGCCACGTGCGGGTAGCGCGGCGCGAGGGCGGGTGGTGTCGCTTGAGTCGCAACAGCGGCGAGGCGGGGACGGCGCGTCCTCCGATGGCAGGGGGGCGCCCGGCTCGTTGGGACGGTCCCGTTCGGGGCGGGTGGCGCGGGGGCGGGTGGTGTTGTTTGGGTCTTGAGGGGCTGGGTGTGGTGATTGGTGGCGGCGGGGGGCCAGTAGGTAGAGGGATGTCAGGGCTGCTGTGGCGGCCAGTGCGTAGGTGAGTTGTGGAGGGAGGGCCAGGGTTGTCGCGGCCGTCAGCCAAGTTGCTAGCGCGGGGAGGAGTAGGCGGATGTCGTGGGTCATACGCGGACCAGGGGTTTCAGGTCGGCGAAGCGGTGGGCGCCTATGCCGCTGACCTCCTGGAGTTGCCCGACCGAGCGGAAGCCGCCGTGCTGGGTGCGGTAGGCGACGATGCGCTGGGCGAGGACGGGGCCCACGCCGGGGAGGTCGTCGAGCTGGTCGGGGGTGGCAGTGTTGAGGTCGAGCGGTGTGCCGGGCGCTCCGGAGGCGGACGCGGCCGGTGCCGGTGCCGAGGTCGGGCGCGGGATGCCCACCGGGATCTGTTCGCCGTCGACGAGTTTGCGGGCCAGGTTGAGCGCGCCGGTCTTGGCGCCCCGGCGGACGCCGCCTGCGGCCTTGATCGCTTCGGCGACCCGGGAGCCGGACGGGAGGGTGACCACGCCCGGGTGCTTCACCTTGCCGAGGACGTGGACGACCACCGAGGAGGAGGCCGCCGCCGGAGTCGCGGAGACGGCGGGGCGGGGGTCGGTGAGCGTGGCGCTCGCCACCGGGGCCGCGGACGCCTGCGGGCGCGGGCGTGCGAGCCAGAGATAGCCGGCCGCGACCAGGGCCGCGACCACGCCGATGAGGACGAGCGTCCGGACGTGGGACCGTTCGGGCGTGGCGCGCAAGCGGGCCGCCGGCGGCGCGTCGGGCGGTGCGTCGGGTGGTGCGTCGGGTGGTGCGTCGGGTGGTTTCAGCCTCCCCATGAGGGTGTGCAGGCGGTCCTGCGTGTCGGGTCTCATGCCGTCCGACGCTAGGGAGGCGGGAAGGGCGTTCGCCGCACCTGCGGGAATTGTGGATAACTCGGCGCTGCGGCGAAGCCCGCCGTGTACGGGACGGATGCGTCGTCAGAGGTGCGGGGCCACCACTACGCCGAGCATGCCTGGGCCCACGTGGGCGCCGATGACCGGGCCCACCTCGCCTACGTAGACGTCCTCCACGTGGGGGATGCGTTCGCGGAGGCGGGCGGCGAGGGTTTCGGCGCGGGCCGCGGCGAAGAGGTGCTGGACGCCCAGGTCGACCGGGCGGTCCCCTGCCTCGGCGACGGCGAGTTCTTCGAGGCGGGCGAGCGCGCGGGAGGACGTGCGCACTTTCTCCAGCGGCGCTATCCGTCCACCGGCGATGTCC
This sequence comes from Spirillospora sp. NPDC047418, assembly GCF_040643275.1. Taxonomy (NCBI): domain Bacteria; kingdom Bacillati; phylum Actinomycetota; class Actinomycetes; order Streptosporangiales; family Thermomonosporaceae; genus Spirillospora; species Spirillospora sp. NPDC047418. The sequence continues at coordinate 53,299 of NZ_JBEYTW010000007.1, read as the reverse complement.
AGGAGGGGCTTCACCATGAGCGCCGAGCCCAGGAGCGTGGCGGCGGCGCCGATCCGGCCACCGCGCCGCAAATGCTCAAGGGTGTCGACGTAGATGAGGGAGCGGGTCAGTTCGGCCCGGCGGACCGCGGCGGACGCGGCCGACTCGGCGGTGCCTCCCGACAGGGCGGTGGCGGCGGCGGAGAGGGCGGCGAAGCCGAGCCCCATGCCGATGGTGCCGCTGTCGATGACCGTCACGGGCACGGGTGCGTCGCGGGCCGCGAGACGTGCGGCCTCGACCGTCCCGGACAGGGCTGACGAAAGATGCACGGAGACGATGTGGCCGGCGCCCGACGAGGCGGCGGCCTTGTAGACCTGGGCGAAGCGTTCCGGCGCTGGACGCGAGGTCGTGATGGGCCGCCATTCCTTCAGCGCCTGCGCGGCTTCGGCGGCGCTGATGTCCCCTTCGTCGCGGGTGGCGCCGCCCACGGCGATCTGCAGCGGGACGACGGTCAGCCCGTGCCGTTCGGCGAGCCCGGCCGGGAGGTAGGCGGTGGAATCCGTGACCACCGCGACCGCACTGCCCATGGTGGCGACCCTACCCGCCGCCGTGGCGGGAGGTCAGGGCTGGACGGGCACGCCGCCGCGCCAGATGCGCAGCGCCCGCAGGCCGAACGCCCATGCGAACGCGCCCTCGTGGTCGGCGTCCCACAGGACGATGTCGGCGAGCATCCCGGGCGCGAGCGAGCCGCGGTCGCCGACGCGCAGCGCGGCGGCGCCGCCGAGCGTGGCGGCGCGCAGGGCCTCGGTCACGCTGAGCCCGAACATGGCGACCGACAGCCCGATGACGAGCGGCATCGAGGTGATGCCGCACTGCCCGGGGTTGTGGTCGGTGCCGAGGGCGACGGTGACGCCGCGGTCGAGCATCTGCCGGACGGGCGCCGGCGCGCGGCTGCTGTTGAGCGAGCTGCCGGGGCAGACGGTGGCGGTGACGCCGGCGTGCGCGAGGGCCTTGATGTCGTCGTCGTTGGCCTGGGTGAGCAGGTCGGCGGAGGCGCAGCCGACCTCGGCGGCGACCTGCGCGGCGCCGACGCGCTCGTTGGCGCAGGCGTGCATGCGGGCCTTCAGCCCGGCGCGCTTGCCGGTGAGCAGCAGGGCGCGGGCCTCCTCGGCGGTGAAGTGGCCCTCGTCGCAGTAGACGTCGATGGAGTCGGCGCCGGCCACGGCGGCGTCGCCGGCCCACAGCCGGACGGCCTCGATGTAGTCGCGGCGGCGGCCGAAGAACTCGGGCGGCAGGATGTGCGCGGCGAGGAACGTCGCGTGGATGCGCGGCATGGACGGCTCGCCCTCCAGCGACCGCAGCATCCGGATGTCGGCGAGCTCGCCGTCGCGGGTGAGGTGGTAGCCGGTCTTGGCCTCGACGGTGGTGGTGCCGGCGAGGATCCACTGGCGGAGGCGCTCGCGGACGCCGTTGCACAGCGTCCAGGGGTCGGTTCCCCGGGTGACGGTCACGGTGGAGTTGACGCCGCCGCCCGCCGCGGCGATGGCGGAGTGGGACGACCCGCTGGTGCGCATGGCGAGCTCGGCCCACCGGTTGCCCGCGTAGACGGGGTGGGAGTGCGCGTCGATGAGACCGGGCGTGACGAGGCCGCCGCCGAGGTTCTCGACGTGGTCGACGTCCACGATGTCGTCGATGATGCCGGGGACGCTCTGCGGGAGGTCGGACGCGGGCCCGGCCCAGACGATCCGGTCGTCGTGGATGAGCACCGCGGCGTTGCTGCAGACGTCGGTGCCCGTCCAGAGCCTGCCGATGTTCGTCAACAGCCGTACCGTCATAGGGTCACCGACCTGCGTGGAGGCGTGCGCGCTGCCGCGCGGAATGGCGCTGGAGCGGGCCGACCGCCCTCGTTCCAGTGTTCGGACCTGCCATGGCCACCTGCTCTCGATCCGAAACACCGACTGGGTGCCGGCGGTCATGCTCACCGTGGGAGGGTCGCGTGGCCGGGCGGCCACCGCTGGCGACGAGACCGGAGATATCGGTTTCGTCACGGTAGTGCACCGGACGCCCGTCCGACAACCTCTCGTCGTACCGCATCGCCGACCATCACCCCGCCCCTAGCCCTTAGACCGTACGGGTTTCAACCGGTCCGTCAAGCGGATTGGACAAGCTGTCACCGTTCGGCGACCCGGATGGCCCTCCGGCCGCTTTCAGGGCGTCCCACAGACGCAATTTAGGCCACGACGAAACGTCTGGCCTCCGGGTTTCCCCGGAGGCCGGACGATTTCGAGCCGCTTCCGGCTCACTGGCGAGCCGCTTCAGGCCGCCGGCGAGCCGCTTCAGGCCGCCGGCGAGACGGTTCAGGCCGTGGGCGAGACCGTCTCGTACTGCGCGAGTTCCCCCGCGAGCCCGGCCGGCACGCGCGCGTGCAGGACGGTGCCCTCGGCGATGTGCTCCTGCTTGAGCACCTCGCCGCGCTCGTGCATCTGCGCGACGAGGTCGCCGCGCTCGTAGGGCACCAGGACGTGGAGTTCGCTCTCCAGCCCCGGCAGGTCGGCCTCGACGGCCGCGCGCAGCTCCTCGATGCCGAGCCCGGTGCGGGCGGACACGACGACGCTGTGCGGCTCGCGCCGCTGCAGCCGCGCGATCGTCAGGTCGTCGGCCGCGTCGGCCTTGTTGATGACGATCAGCTCGGGGATCTGGTCCGCGTCGATCTCGCGCAGCACCTCGCGGACGGCGTCGATCTGCGCCTCGGGGTCGGGGTCGGAGCCGTCCACGACGTGCAGGATCAGCCCCGCGTCCGTGACCTCCTCCAGCGTCGACCGGAACGCCTCGACGAGCTGGTGCGGCAGGTGCCGGACGAACCCGACCGTGTCGGCCAGCGTGTAGACGCGGCCGCCGGGCGTCTCGGCGCGCCGGACGGTCGGGTCGAGGGTGGCGAACAGCGCGTCCTCCACCAGCACCCCGGCGCCGGTCAGCCGGTTGAGCAGGGACGACTTGCCCGCGTTGGTGTAGCCGGCGATGGCGACGGCGGGCACGGCGTTGCGGCGGCGCTCGCCGCGCTTGGTGTCGCGGGCCTTGGACATCCCGGCGATCTGCCGGCGCAGCTTGGCCATCCGGGTGCGGATCCGCCGCCGGTCCAGCTCGATCTTGGTCTCGCCGGGGCCGCGGCCGCCGATGCCGATGCCGCCGGCGGCGCGCCCGCCGACCTGCCGGGACAGGTTGCCGCCCCAGCCGCGCAGCCGCGGCAGCAGGTAGTTGAGCTGCGCCAGCTCGACCTGCGCCTTGCCCTCGCGGCTCTTGGCGTGCTGGGCGAAGATGTCGAGGATCAGCGCGGTCCGGTCGATGACCTTGACCTGGACGGTCTCCTCCAGGTGCCGCAGCTGGCTCGGGGCCAGCTCGCCGTCGCAGATGACGGTGTCGGCGCCGGTGGAGATCACGACGTCGCGCAGCTCCGCGGCCTTGCCGGAGCCGATGTAGGTGGCGGGGTCGGGCCGGGACCGGCGCTGGACGAGCCCTTCGAGCACCTCGGAGCCCGCGGTCTCGGCGAGCAGCGCCAGCTCGCGCAGTGAGTTGTCGGCCGCCTCGGCCGTGCCCTCCGTCCAGACGCCCACGAGGACGACCCGCTCCAACCGCAGGGCGCGGTACTCGACCTCGGTGACGTCGGTCAGCTCGGTGGACAGCCCGGCGACGCGGCGGAGCGCCCGGCGGTCCTCCAGGTCGAGCTCGCCCGTCAGGGGCTCGTGCTCGAACTCGTCCTGGGTGGTCTGGAACTCGGTCTGGTCTGAAGAGAAAGGTTGAGTCATATGTCCTCGGTAGAACGCCGCCTCGCGGCCGTATCTTCCCGGCGATCGTCTCACGCACCGTCCCCACTGGTCACCCGGTTATCACCATGGTTTCCGCCCTGGGTTGACCCATGCGCGCGCGGGGAGGTCCTCCGGTGGCACCCGCTTTGACCGGGCCGCGCACCGCCGAGTACCGTTCTCCACATAACAGAAGTCGAATTTCACCAGACGAAAGGTCAGGGACGATGGCTGGACTGGAAGGCATCGAGGTCACCGGACCCCTCGGCGATCGGTACGCGGAGATCCTGACCCCCGAGGCGCTCGGCCTGCTCGCCGCCCTCCAGCGCGAGCTGGGCGCCCGCCGCAAGGAGCTGCTGGAGGCCCGCGCCGAGCGCCAGCGCAGGCTCTCGGCGGGCGGGACGCTGGACTTCCTGCCGGAGACCGCGAGCGTCCGCGGCGACGACTCGTGGCGTGTCGCCGACCCCGCGCCCGGCCTGGTGGACCGCCGTGTCGAGATCACCGGCCCCACCGACCGGAAGATGACGATCAACGCGCTGAACTCGGGCGCGAAGGTGTGGCTGGCCGACTTCGAGGACGCCAACACCCCGTTGTGGAACAACATGATCGAAGGGCAGCTCAACCTGCGGGACGCCCTCGACCGCACCATCGACTTCACCGACGACAAGAGCGGCAAGACCTACGCGCTCAAGGCCGACGAGGAGCTCGCGACCGTCGTCGTCCGGCCGCGCGGCTGGCACATGGACGAGAAGCACCTCCTCGTCGACGGCGAGCCCATGTCGGGGTCGCTGTTCGACTTCGGCCTGTACTTCTTCCACTCGGCGCGCCGGCAGCTGGCCAAGGGCAAGGGTCCCTACTACTACCTGCCGAAGATGGAGAGCCACCTCGAGGCGCGGCTCTGGAACGACGCGTTCAACCTCGCCCAGGACCACCTGGAGATCCCGCGCGGCACGATCCGCGCGACCGTGCTGATCGAGACGATCCCGGCCGCGTTCGAGATGGAGGAGATCCTCTACGAGCTGCGCGACCACTCGGCGGGCCTGAACGCCGGCCGCTGGGACTACCTCTTCTCGGTCATCAAGAAGTTCCGCGACCGGGGCGCCGAGTTCGTCCTCCCCGAGCGCAACGCCATCACGATGACCGCGCCGTTCATGCGCGCCTACACCGAGCTGCTCGTCCGGACCTGCCACAAGCGCGGCGCGCACGCGATCGGCGGCATGGCGGCGTTCATCCCGTCCCGCCGGGACGAGGAGGTCAACAAGGTCGCGCTGGAGAAGGTCCGCGCCGACAAGACCCGCGAGTCGGGCGACGGCTTCGACGGCTCCTGGGTCGCGCACCCCGACCTCGTCCCCGTCTGCCGCGAGGTGTTCGACGGCGTCCTCGGCGACGAGCCGAACCAGCGCGGCCGGCTCCGCGAGGACGTGTCCGTCTCCGCCGCGGACCTGCTGAACATCAAGGCCACGCCCGGCGACATCACCGAGGCCGGCGTCCGCAACAACATCGACGTGGCGCTGCGCTACCTGGCGACCTGGCTGGACGGCGCCGGCGCCGTCGCCATCCACAACCTGATGGAGGACGCGGCCACCGCCGAGATCTCCCGCTCCCAGGTGTGGCAGTGGATCTACAACGGCGTCTCCACCGCCGAGGGCAGGAAGATCACCAAGGAGTGGGTCGAGCAGCTCCTGGACGAGGAGCTCGGCAAGATCCGCGCCGAGCTGGGCGCGGCGTACAACGAGCCCCGCTACGACCAGGCCGTGACCCTCTTCAAGGAGGTCACCCTGGCCGACGAGTACTCCGAGTTCCTCACCACCCCGGCCTACCAGCAGTTCCCGTAGGACCCGGAGCGGGGCGGGGCTTCCGGCGGGGGCTTCCAGGCGGGATCTTGCGGCGGATCCGCGTGCGGGGGATCGTGGAGAGGATGGAGACGATGCTCACGGCGCTGCAGGCCCGGCTCGCGGCGGTGCTCGGTGCGGAACGGGTGATCACCGACCCGGTGCGGCTGCGCACCTACGAGTGCGACGGCCTCACCAACCACCGGTCGACACCCGGGATCGTCGTGCTGCCCGAGACCGCCGGGCAGGTCGCGGCGATCGTGCGCGAGTGCGCGGCGGCGGGCGTGCCGTATGTGGCGCGCGGGTCGGGGACGGGCCTGTCCGGCGGGGCGCTCCCCCGCACGGACGGCGTGCTGATCGTCACGTCCCGGATGCGCCGCATCCTGGAGATCGACATCCCCGGTCAGCGGGCGGTGGTGGAGCCCGGCGTGATCAACCTGGACGTGACGCGGGCCGTCCGGCCGTACGGGTACTACTTCGCGCCGGACCCGTCCAGCCAGCAGATCTGCTCGGTCGGCGGGAACGTGGCGGAGAACTCCGGCGGGGCGCACTGCCTGAAGTACGGGTTCACCGCGCACCACGTCCTGGCCTGCGAGGTCGTCACCCCCGACGGCGAGTTGGTCGAGCTTGCGGCGGACGCGCCCGGCTACGACCTGCTCGGCGTGTTCGTGGGGGCCGAGGGCACGCTCGGCATCACCACCAAGATCACGGTGCGGCTGACGCGCGTCCCGGAGACCGTGCAGACGCTGCTGGCGGCGTTCGACTCGGTCGAGGCGGGCGGCACGGCGGTGTCGGCGATCATCGGGGCGGGCGTCGTCCCGGCCGCGATCGAGATGATGGACGCCCTCGCCATCGAGGCGGCCGAGGCGGCGGTGCGCTGCGAGTACCCGGCGGGCGCCGCGGCGGTGCTGATCGTGGAGCTGGACGGCCCGGACGCCGAGGTCGCCGCCCAGTTCGCCGACGTGGAGCGGCTGTGCCGGGACGCGGGCGCGTTCGAGATCCGGATCGCCGCCGGCGACGAGGAGCGGGCGCTGATCTGGAAGGGCCGCAAGTCGGCGTTCGCGGCGGTCGGGCGGATCAGCCCCGCCTACCTCGTCCAGGACGGCGTCATCCCGAGGACGGTGCTGCCGCAGGTCCTGGCGAGCATCGACGCGCTGTCGGCCGAGTCCGGCGTCCGGGTCGCGAACGTGTTCCACGCGGGCGACGGGAACCTGCATCCGCTGGTGCTGTTCGACGACGCGGAGGAGGGCGCCGAGGAGCGCGCCGAGACGGTGTCGGGCGCGATCCTCGACCTGTGCATCGAGCACGGCGGCTCGATCACCGGTGAGCACGGCGTGGGCGTCGACAAGGCCCGGTACATGCCGCGCATGTTCACCGACACCGACCTGGACACGATGCAGATGGTCCGCTGCGGGTTCGACCCGGCGGGGCTGTGCAACCCGGGGAAGGTCTTCCCCACGCCGCGACTGTGCGGCGAGGTTCCCGGCAAGCGCAAGGGCCCCCACCCGTACGAAGGAAAGGCGGACATCTTCTGATGCGCCCCCTGGACGCCCTCGCGAAGCTCTGCGCCGACGTACGCCCCGGCGAGCCCGCGGAAGGCGTGCTCGGTGTCGAGCCCGCGCTGGTCGCCGCCCCGAAGGACCTCGCCGAGGCCGCCGACGTCATGCGCGTCGCCGCCGAGAAGGGCCTCGCCGTCGTCCCGCGCGGGGCCGAGACCCGCCTGGACTGGGGGACGCCCCCCGAGCGCTGCGATCTGCTCGTCGACACCCACCGGCTGGACGGGCTCGTCGAGCACACCGCCGGCGACCTCGTCGCCAAGGCGGAGGCGGGGCTGCCGATGGACGTGCTCGCCGAACGGCTCGCCGAGCACGGCCAGCGGCTCGCACTGGACGTCCCGCTGCCCGGCTCGACGGTCGGCGGGACGATCGCGAGCGGCGCAGCCGGCCCGCTCCGCACGCTGTACGGGACGCCCCGGAGCCTGGTCATCGGCCTCACGGTCGTCCGGGCGGACGGCCAGGTCGCGCGGTCGGGCGGCAAGGTCGTCAAGAACGTCGCCGGGTACGACCTCGGCCGGCTCTTCTCCGGCTCGTTCGGCACCCTGGGCCTGATCGTGGAGGCGACGTTCCGCCTGCATCCCGTGCCCGCCGCGTCCACGCACGTGACGTGTGCCGTGAGCGGCCCGGAGGATGCGCACGACGCCGTCCAGAGCGTCCTGCACTCCCCTGTCGCGCCCAGCGCGGTCGAATACATCGGACCGGGAACGGTCTCGGTGCTTCTGGAGGGCGTACCGGAGGGTGTCGCCGCGCGCGCTCGGCAAACGGCAGAGCTGCTCGGCGAGAACACCGAAATCGCCGAATCCGCACCAGACGGGTGGGGACGCTACCCCGAGGGCACCACGCTTATCGACATCGGCGCCCCGCCGCCGTCCCTCCGCGAGTTGCTCACCCTGCTGGGACCGGACGCCGCCATCACCTGGAGTGGAAGCGGGCACGGTCATGTGGGTCTCGCCCCTGAGATGACGCCGGACGAAGTGGCGGACGTCCTAGGGCGACTACGTGACGTACTGGGCCGGCATCGCGGCCACGCCGTCGTCCGCTACGCCCCCGAAGAGGTGCGCGGCGAGATCGACCTGTGGGGGCCGGTTCCGGCGCTCACGCTCATGCGGCGTGTGAAAGACCAGTTCGACCCGGATCACAGGCTGTCCCCCGGCCGCTTCGTGGGAGGTATTTGATGGGCACCCAGGACGACCTCCCGAATCTCCTCAACGACTGCGTCCACTGCGGTTTCTGCCTGCCCACATGCCCGACGTACGTGCTGTGGGGCGAGGAGATGGACTCCCCCAGGGGCCGCATCCACCTGATGCAGCAGCACGTGGAGGGCGAACCGCTCAGCGGGCCGATGGTCGAGCATTTCGACGCCTGCCTCGGCTGCATGGCATGCGTGACGTCCTGCCCGTCCGGCGTCCAGTACGACCGTCTCATCGAGATCACCCGCGCCAACGTCGAGAGCGAGCATCCGCGCTCGCTGAAGGAGCGGGCCATCAGGGAGATGGTCTTCCATCTGTTCCCGTACAAGCGGAGGCTGCGCGCTCTGCGCGGACCCCTGCGCGCGTACCAGAAGTCGGGTCTGGAGCGTCTCGTCCGGCGCAGCGGGATCCTGGAGCGCCTGTCGCCGTCGATCGCGGCGATGGAGCGGCTCGCGCCGCCGCTTGGCAGGGCCCCGCGGCTGCCCGAGCGGGTCGCCGCCCGCGGCGGGCGCCGTGCCACGGTCGGGATGCTGACCGGCTGCGTGCAGAGCGAGTTCTTCCCCGGCGTCAACGCCGCCACGGCCCGCGTCCTGGCCCTGGAGGGCTGCGACGTCGTCATCCCGCGGGACCAGGGGTGCTGCGGGGCGCTGTCCATGCACTCCGGGCGCGCCGGCGAGGCCCGCGCCTTCGCCCGCCGGACGGTCGAGACGTTCGAGGCCGTCGACGTGATCGTGGTGAACTCGGCGGGCTGCGGCTCGGCGATGAAGGAGTACGAGACGCTGCTCACGGACGACCCCGCGTGGGCGGAGCGCGCGAAGGCGCTCTCGGCGAAGACCCGGGACCTCGCCGAGTACCTCGTGGAACTCGGGCCCCGCGCGGAACGGCGGCCACTTCCGGTCACCGTCGCCTACCACGACGCCTGCCACCTCGCCCACGCCCAGGGCGTGCGCAGCCAGCCCCGCGCGCTGCTGGCCGCGATTCCCGAGCTCACCGTCCGGGAGATCGCCGAACCGGACATCTGCTGCGGCTCCGCGGGAACCTATAACCTGTTCCAGCCGGAGGCCGCCGGTGAACTCGGCGACCGCAAGGCGGTGAACGTGGACGCCACCGGAGCCGAACTACTGGTCGCCGCCAACCCCGGCTGCTCGATGCAGATCGCCACCGCGCTGCGCCGGCGCGGCGCCGGCATCGCGGTCGCGCACACCGCGCAGGTGCTGGACGCCTCCCTGCGGGGGCTCGGCCGCGACGCCCTCGTCGCGCGCCCTTCGTAACCCGCAGGCCCCGACCACCGCCGATCCGGGGGGCCACGCCGATCCGGGCGTCCTGTATCGTGTGCCCGCCGTCGCCGACCACAGCACGACAGGACGCGCTTACTGAGCCTGGAGAGGGCCCGAGGGAGCACGCACCATCATGTCCAACAGCTATCAGCCGTACCGATCGCACCGCCGGAGAAGGAAGACCAGCGCGGGCAGGCTCGGCCTCGCCGGGGCCGTCACCGGGGCCGTCGGGATCGCCGCGATCGCCGCCGGGATCGTCGTCCTGCGCCCCGGCGGGGGCGGCGCCGAGGAGTCCGCCCAGCCGTCCCTCGCCAGCCAGGGCGACAGCGCCCAGCCGGGCTCCGCCGTCCCCGCGCCGAAGGCCGGCCCGCCGGTGAACTTCACGACGCCGGAGGGCTACGGCTACAGCCTGGCCGCCGTCCGCGCCGGGACCGACCGGCAGCCGCTCGGCGCCACGGAGGCGCCGCCGTCCGGGACGACGTACGCCTACGCCGACTACGTCCTGACGAACACCCAGCGCCGGGCCGTCCTGCTGGACTACCCCGCCGACCTGTTCATGCCGAAGGCGCAGATGCCGAAGGCGGCGCAGGAGCGGTGCATGCCGCAGGCGGGCATCCCCGACGACATGTGCACGCTGCCCAATCACAGCAAGGTCACCGCCCGGATCGACGGGGCGAAGGCGCCGGTCGAGGACAGCGGCAGCACGATGATGCCGGCGGGCGCGTCCTACGTGGTCCGGATCGCCTCCGACCTCCCGGTCAACGACGACCTCTCCGCCGACGACCTGCGGTTGTACGTGTGGAACGCGCGGTACACGAGCGACCGCAAGGGCATCCGGCTCACCTTCCCCTGACCCGCTTTCCGGGGGCTCGGGGTTCGGAGCCCGGAGCTCAGCGGCTCGTGAATCCGATGTCCTGGTAGGCGGGCTCCAGGAAGCCGCAGGCGCCCAGGTTCGCCAGGTTTGAGCGCGCGGCAACCAGTTGCGGACGCTGGTACAGCGGCAACACCGACGCCTGGCGCCAGATGAGCCGGTCGGCTCTGTTCACAAGGGCGTGAATTCTCACCGGGTCGGTTTCGGCTATGGCCCGGTCCATGGTCGTGTCTATGGCGACTGTTCCTGTGCGGGAGTAGTTCTGCTGGACGCGGCCGCTGCGCGGGCGTGCGAACACGGCTCGCATGGGCGAGACGGGGAACGACGTGCCCAGCCACGAGAACGGGACGATGTCGAAGTTCCCCTGGGTGACGTAGGTGTCCAAGGCTTCGTCGGCGGGGATCGGCCGTATTTCGAGGCGGACGCCGATCCGTTCGAGCAGCGCGCCCGTCAGTTCCCCTTCGCGCTTGCTCACCGGGACCCCGGACGGAATCACGAATCGGAGCGTCAGTGTGCGTCCGGCCTTGGCGCGGTACTTGCCGTGGGGTCGCCAGCCTGCTTCGTCCAGTAGTCGCTTGGCGCGTGCGGGGTCGTAGCCGCCGAGCATGGACGAGTTGTCCTGGTAGCCGTCCTGCGTGTTGACGTAGAAGTGGTTCCCGAGGGTCTGGACGGGGACGCCGAGTCCGGCCAGGTCGGACCGTGCGATGACTCGCCGGTCGATGCCGAGCATGACCGCACGCCGTACACGGACGTCCGTCAGGGCGGGGGCGGCGGCGTTGAACGTGAAGTGCCGCCAGTCGGGGCCGCCTGCGCGGCGGACATCGGTGTTGGGGACATTCTGAACGCGTTGCATCGCGCCTGCGTCGAGGCCGATGTCCATGAGGTCGATCTCGTGGTTGGCGAACGCGCCGGGCATCGCGGTGGTGTCCATGGTGCGGTAGACGATGCGGTCGAGTTTGGCGGGCGGGCCCCACCAGGATGGGTCGCGAACCAACGTGACGGTCTTCTCTGTGCGGTCGATCCGCTCGACTTTGAACGGGCCTGCGGTGACGGGCAGCCGGTTCGTCCAGGCGGTGTTGAACGCGCGTGGGGTGGAGTAGGCGGCGGCCGGGTAGAGCGGGCTGAACAGGCTCCGCCAGTCGGCGTACGTCTGGGCGAACGTCACCTTCACCTCGTTCGGGCGGGCGCCCTGCTCGATGTGCTTGATCAGGCGGTATCCGGAGACGGTGGACACCTCGTAGTGCGGATCTCGTCCGGAGAGCGCGCGGGCCTGGGCTGCGAAATCGGCGTATGCGAGGGGACGGCCGTTGGACCATCTGGCCCGCGGGTTGAGCTTGTAGGTGACGGTCTGGCCGTGCTTGGCGCGCTTCAGCGTGGCCGATTGCAGGTATTCGGCGACGGGGTGCGGGACGGATTTCTCGTCCGCGCGCATCAGATACGGCAGGACGCCTTGGATGACATGCTCCACGGCGCCCTTGGTGCCGTTCACGTGGTTGAAGTTCCACTGGGACGGAAATTCCGGCAGCGGCCAGCGGAGCGTCCCGCCGTTCACGATCCGGTCGCGCGGAGTGGGGTTGACGTCGGAGGCGGGCAACTGCGTGGGTGCATCGTTCTGCTCGTCGAGGTCGCCGCATCCGGTCATCAGGACGACGCCCAAGAGAGCTGCGGCGAGCATCCGTTTCACTGGTTGGCCTCGGCTCCGACGAGGGGATGATGGCAGGCGACCGACCGATCTGGGTCTTTCGAGGGCTCCGGATCCTGTTCATCGCACAGGCGGGCGTCCTGTCCGGCGAGCGTGACGTAGCGGGGGCACCGGGTACGGAAACGGCATCCAGCGGGCGGTGACATCGGGTCTGGTGGGTCTCCTCGCAACGGAACGCGTTGTAGCAGTGCGCGCGTGTAAGGGTGAGCGGGTGTGTCATACACGTCGTGGGTCGGCCCCACTTCGACGATGCGGCCCATGTGCATGACGGCGATCCGGTCGGCGATGCGTCGGACAACGGCCAGATCGTGGGCGACGAGCAGATATGCCAGGCCGAGACGGTCACGGAGGCTTTCCAGCAGGGTCAGGATGCCTGCCTGCATGGACGCGTCCAGGGCCGACACGGGTTCGTCCAAGAGGAGCAGACGTGGTTCCAGGGCGAGTGCTCTGGCAATGGCCACACGCTGCTTTTGTCCGCCGGAGAGCGCGTGCGGGTAACGCCGTGCGTGGTCGGCTTTCAAGCCCACCAGCTCTAACAGCCCTGTTACGCGGCTTCCGGTCAGCGAGGACGGGAATCCGTGCGCGGTCAGGGGCTCGGCGATGATGTCGGCCACGCGCATCCGAGGGTTGAGTGATGCGACCGGGTCCTGGAACACGACCTGGACGTCGCGCCGCAGGGCCTTTCGCCGGGCCGCGCTCAGGGACGCTGTGTCCTGGCCGAGGACGACCACCCGTCCCTTCTGCGGCTGCGACAGTCGCAGGATCTCCATCAGGGTCGTGGTCTTACCGCATCCCGATTCGCCGACCAGCGCGAGAGTCTCACCCTCTCGGACGTCGAAGGCGACGCCGTCCACGGCGCGTACGCTTCCGACGCGGCGACGCAGCAGCGTCCCCTGGAAGACGGGGTAGTGCCGGACAAGGCCGTCCACCCGGAGCACGGCAGGACGTTCAGGTCGGGGCCGGGACACGTTTTCGCCGTCCATGCGAGGGATGGATCTCAGCAACTCGACCGGCCCGGTCTCGGCTATTCGCCCCGCACGCATCACCATCACACGATCGGCGAAGCCCTCGACCAGCCCCAGGTCATGCGTGATCAGCACGATCGCGGCACCGGTGGTGTCCTTCGCGGTTCGGAGGACGTCCAAGACCTGCGCCTGGACGGTCGCGTCCAGCCCGGCCGTCGGCTCGTCCGCCAGGATCACTCCAGGGCTGTTCGCGATGGCCATGGCGATCATCACGCGCTGCCGCATCCCGCCGGAGAATTCGTGCGGATACGAGCGCGCCCGCCCTGCCGCGATCCCCACCAGGTCGAGCAGTTCCACAGCCCGCGCACGCGCCGCCGCCCGCGTGACTTTGGCGTGGGCACGGACGGCTTCGGCGACCTGGTCGCCCACCGTGCGAACGGGCGTGAGCGCCGACTCCTGGAACACCATCGCCAGGTCCTTGCCGCGCACGCGGGAGAGTTCGGCATCAGATCGCCCGATCAGTTCGTCGCCGCGCAAGCGCACCGATCCCGTGACGTCGGCGCCGTCCGGGAGAAGCCCCATCACGGCGAGTGCGAGCGCCGTCTTGCCCGCTCCGGATTCACCGACGACCCCGAGGACCTCGCCCACGCCGACCGTGAAGCTCACCCCTCGCACGGCGCGCACGCCACCCGTGTAACCGACTGTCAGGTCGGTGACCTTCAGCACCATCAACGCCCGTCCTGGAGGGGGTCGAGGACGTCCCGCAGCCCGTCGCCGAGCAGGTTCACGGCGAGGACGATGAGGACGAGCAGTCCGGCCGCGGCCATGAAGGGCCATGTGGCCACCGCGCCCCGGCCGTCCGCGATGACCGTGCCGAGCGAAACGTCCGGCGGCCGGACGCCGAGGCCGAGGAACGACAGCCCGCCCTCGGCGGTGATCGCGACGCCGGCGGTCAGGCTCGCATCCACGATCAGCAGCGACGCGACCTGCGGCAGGACGTGCCGGACGATCGCGCGGGGAGCGCCCAACCCCGCGAACCGCGCGGCGAGCACGTACTCGCGCTCCCGCGCCGACAGCGTCATCGCCCGCACCACCCTGGCGGTGAGCATCCACATGAACGCGGCGAGCACCGGTGCGAGCATCGGCCATCCCCCACCCGGCGCCAGAACGGCGACGACGAGCAGCGGCGGCAACACCAGCAGGAGATCGGCGCCCCACATCAGCGCTTGATCGAGCAGCCCGCCGACGAACCCGGCGATGGTGCCGACGACAGCGGCGAGCCCGGTCGAGAGCAGGGCGGCGAGAAGGCCGATCACCAGCGACTTCTGCGCCCCGCGCAGCGTGAGCGCGAACACGTCACGGCCGCTCTGCGTCGTCCCGAGCCAGTGCCGCGCGGACGGCCCCTGGCCGAACGCCGTGAAGTCGATCTCGTCCCAGCGCCACGGCGACACGAGCGGCCCCGCGAACGCCAGCGCGAACACCGACACCAGGAGCACGAGGCCGACGGCACCTCGCCGAGTCACGACGCGACCCCGAGCCGGACGCGCGGGTCGAGCAGGCCGTTCAGGACGTCGGACAGCAAACCGGCCGCCACCACCGCGCAGGCGGCGACGCAGTCGATCGCCGCGACCGCGTTGACGTCACCGCGCGCGATCGAGTCGACCAGCCACTCCCCCATGCCATGCCGCCCGAAAGCCTTTTCGACGAACACCCCACCGAGGACGAGGAGCCCCGAGGCGTAAGCGAAGTACGTCGTCATGGGGACGAGCGCAGCCCGCAGCCCATGTCGTAGCAGCGCGCTCCGCCGCCGAAGCCCTTTGGCCCGCGCGGTCCGGACGAAGTCGGCGTGCAGGACGTCCAGTACCAGGGCGCGCTGGTAGCGGCTGTAGAGGGCGACCTGGGCCAGTGCGATGACGACCGCCGGAAGCAGCAGATGCCGAGGCGTGGAGTCTCCGACCCACACGAGCATGCGCACACCCAGGGCATCGTTGACCATGACGGCGATCGTCTGTAAGAGCACCGCCAGGACGAACACGGGGACGGCCAAGAGAAGATAGGACCCGCTCGTGATGAGCCGGTCGGCGCCCCGTCCACGCCTGGCCGCCGCAAAGGTGCCGAGAAGAACTCCCAGGACGCCTCCGAGGATGCCTCCAGGAACGAGCAACCGCAGGCTCACACCAAGACGACGCCATAACTCGGCGTTGACGGGCTCGCCTTCCTGCGTCCGGCCGAAGTCACCGTGCAGGACGCTCCAGGCCCACACGCGGTAACGGTCGGCCAGGGGCGTCCGGTCGTTGAGGTTGAGCGCACTGAGCCGGGCGTCGATCACGGATTCCGGCGGACGCGGCGTGCGCCCCTCGAACGGGGCCCGCGGATCGAGCGCGGCGGCGGCGAGCAGGTAGGCGAGGCTTCCGGCGAGGACGACCAGCACTCCACGACTCACCAGCCGCCGCAGCAGAAACCCCGCCAATGCCCTACCTCCCGGACCACCCAGCACAGAGCACGGAATGCTACCGATCGATCACACACTGCGTAGGAAAATCACCGGAGTCGGCAGAACGACGGCCCTTCCGGTCACCAGGCGTTCCCCGGGTACATCTTGTGCTTGAGGAGCTTGTCGGCCTGCTCGGCCGCCGCCTTCACGTCACCGCAGGGGAAGAGGTAGCCGTACCGTCCACGCTGAGCCTCGTGGTAAGCCCACGCGCCGCCGGCGACGGCCCGGGCGCTCACAACGAGACCTACGTGACCGTCAGGGCCGACCGCGCAGACCCAGAGCAGTGGCAGCGGGATGGGGAACTCATCCGTCCGGTAGAGCCGGACGAAGCGATACCCCTTCGGCTTCAGCGCGACGGCGAGAAGATCGAGATACCGCACCGCCGTGGAACGACCGAAGTGCGTGCGCACTCGCAACAGGTGCCGCTCCGCGCGAACGGTCAGCGGGCGAACGTCGCCCATACGATTTTTCCTCCCTCGTTCGTCGGGCGCGTGCCCCAGTCGTGGACGAGCCGAGCCATCAGCAACAGGCCACGCCCGTCAACCTCGTCGTAGTTCTCGTCTCTGACGAGTGGCTTTCCTTCGCCTTCGTCCCAGACCTCGACGACCACCAGACCGTCGCGCTCGTCCTCGAAGATCCGGACGACGATCTGTCCGATTCCGACGTGCTTATAGGCATTGGTCACCAATTCAGTGACCACGACCCGCCCCGTGTAATCGTCGGAGATTCCGAGAGCGCGAAAGCAGTCCGCGAGGAATCTGCGCGCGAGGCCGGGAGCCTCCCTGTCGGGGTCGAGAACGAGTGTGGGGCGGGCCCCTGGGGCAAGCGTTGTGGCTGACATTGGTACGACCTCCTGTTCCGATTGACGGAGACATTCAGCCACCGGGCATGTACGGTGCGTAACAAACCGGCGGAGTCTTGGCCCCAAGCCGTGCGGTCAAGCCCCGTCTCGGTTGTGTTCGGTTGAGTCGCGCTTGTGCGGACACCCCCCGAGGAGAGACCATGGCCACGCGCCGCAGGCGAAGCACCACGAGCCCAACGCTCATCGCGTTCGGAAGGCGCTTTCGACGCTTTCGAGACGCCAAGAACTGGACCCAGGAAAGCCTCGCCTCACGCGCACACGGTGGCGCGGGCGTCAAGCCGCAGTACATCGGAGCAATCGAGAACGGCCGGGCCAGGTGCACCGAGAAGTTCGCCGCCGAGATGGACGAGTTGCTGGCAGCACACGGCGAACTGATCGGCCTCTGGCACGACCTCGCAATGGACTCGGCGTTCCCCGCATGGTTCGACTGGGTCGCCGTCGAGGGTGACGCGATCCTGCTCGTGTCCTACAGCCTGTCGGTCGTCCACGGCCTGCTCCAGGTGCCCGCCTACGCCGAGGCGATCCTGCATGGGGACAAAGACGCGGTGACGGCTCGAATGTCTCGGCAGGCGATCTTCACTCGTTCTGACCCACCACCACCAGATGTCTCATTTCTGTTGGACGCCCAGATACTCGACCGCCCGGTGGGGAATCGGGACGTCATGGTGGAGCAACTGGAGCACCTCGCCACCAAGATCGAGGAAGGAATGCAGATTCAGATCGTCTCCGCTGATGGAACGCATCTGGGCAACACCCACTCCTTCACGATCGCGACACTGGAGGACATGCAGCAGGTTGCCTACGTCGAGACCCTGGCGCGCGGGTTCACGATGGCCGAACCAAGTGACCTTGTAGCCTTCGGCAAGGCGCTACGGCAGGTTCAGGGACTTGCGCTCCCCGTGGCGCAGTCGTTGGACGAGATCCACAGGAAGGCAAGGTCGTGGAAGCAGACAAGATCGTCTGGCGAAAGGCCACCCGCTCGACTTCCACCGGAGGCGAGTGCGTAGAACTCGCCGCGATCCCGGAAGGAGTGGGCGTCCGTGATAGCAAGGACCCCCACGGCCCCAAGATCCTCGTGAGTCGCGGGGACTTCCGGCGCTTCACCGAGACCCTCAAGCAGCTCTAGTTCCGCTAGAAGCCCCCGGACCCGAGGCAAAGATGCCGTGGGCCGCCGGGGGCTTTTGTGTTTGCCGGGGCGGGGCGCCGAGTCTGGGGCGCGGGGGTGGAGTTAGGGCCAGACGCCGTTGAGGGCCAGGTGGAGTAGGCGGTGGGCGGCCGGCGGGTCGCCTTCGGCTATCTGGGAGACGGTGCTCGCCGGGACTGGCCGCCGACATCGCGCCCCCGGCGGGGCCGGACCAGGTGCCCGCGGAGGGGCCGTGGCGGCCGGTCATGACCTGCGGCCGGCGGGGGCGTACCGGGCGGTAGGGGTCACAGGTTGGGGCACACCGGGCACGGAGCGTGCGGAAATGTTACGAAAGGTGCTCTGACCTGGGACTTCTGTTCACCTGAGCGGGATCGGCGGTTACCATCACCGCACGCCGGGTGCAGCATGCCCGCCGACGGCGCGGGGCGAACCGCGCCGGGGTGTCCTGAGGCGGACGCCGCCGGTACTGCGAGACAGGGAGCTGGACGCTTTAACATTCCATTACTTTCGGGCGGGGAGTGATAGATGGAGACGGCAGGACACGGCCGCGCGGCGGCACGGATCGGCGTCCTGCTGGCGCTGACCGCGGTCGGATTCGTCGCCGCCTCGCTCACCCTCGGCGCCGAACTGCCGTCCGACGTGCGGATGGTGTGGTGGCATCCGGAGATCCTCGTCGCGCTGGCGTGGACGCCCGCCGGCGCCGTCCTGCTGCGGTACCGGCCGGGGCTGAAGGTCGCCTGGCTCATGGTCGGCGCCGGTGTCAGCGCGGCGACGTACGTGCTGGTGCTGAACCTCGGGCCGTGGGCGGAGCGGCACGGGTGGGGCGCGGCCGGGTTCATCGACTGGGTCGGCACCTGGCTGTGGGCCGTCGACACCTACGCGCTGACGCTGGTCCTGCCGCTGATCTTCCCGGACGGGCGGCTCGTCTCCCGGTGGTTCCGGCCGGTGCTGGCGCTGGCCTGCCTCGTGCCGGTGATCGTGTGCGTGCACCTGACGATCGACCCCGATGTGCGGCGGTGGCACAACGGGGTGTCGGTGTACCCGTTCGACGAGATCCCGCTGCCGATCACCGTCGTCATCATCGGCACCCTGGCCGGGGGGCTGTTCTCGGTGCTCGTCCGGTTCGTCCGGGCGACGCCGGACGTGCGGCGGCAGATCGCCTGGGTCGTCTACCCGGGCATCCTCGCCGAGGCGGTCATCTACATCGGGGAGAACAGCCCGATCGGTGATCCGCTGCGCAACATCACGATCGTCGCGGTCCCGATCTGCATCGCGATCGCGATCACCCGGTACCGGCTCTACGACATCGACCTGGTGGTCAGCCGGACGCTGGTGTACGCCGGGCTCGCCGCCGTCATCACCGGCGTGTACTTCGCGCTGGTCGGCGCGGCGAGCGTGCTCGCCCACGGCAGGGGCACCCTCGCCGGGCTGGCCGGGGCGATCGTCGCGGGTGCGGTATTCGAGCCCGTCCGGCGGCGCCTCCAGCGGACCGTGGACGGGTTCATCCACGGCGAGCGCGACCCGTACCGGATCGCCGACCGCCTCAACCGGCGGCTGCAGACCGCCGCCGACCCCGCCGCCGCGCTCGCCGTCGCCGCCGAGGTGGCGCGCTCGGCGCTGCACGCCACCGGCGTGGTGATCGAGGTGCTGGACCGCGACGGCCGGACGGTCTCCGCCGAGGACGGCGTGCTCGGCGCGAAGCCGCAGCTCATCCCGCTGGTGTGGCACGGCGAGCCGGTCGGCCGGCTGCTGTTCGGCGTCACCCGCACCCCGGACGCGCGGCTGTCGGGCGTCCTCGCCCGCAACCTCGCCGAGCTGGCGAACGCGGCCCGCCTCGCCGCGGACGTCCAGCGCTCCCGCGAGCACATCCTGCGCACCCGCGAGGAGGAGCGGCGGCGGCTCCGCCGCGACCTGCACGACGGGCTCGGCCCCACCCTGGCCAGCCTCGCCATGACGGTGGACGCGGCCCGCATCACCCTGAAGACCGACCCGGAGGCGGTGGACGTCCTCCTGGAAGACCTCCGCACCACCATGGGACGCACCATCGGCGACATCCGCGACCTCGTGTACGGTCTGCGCCCGCCCGCGCTGGACGACCTGGGGCTGGAGGGCGCGATCCAGGCGCTCGGCGGTGTCGTCGCGACCGGGGACGGCCCGAAAGTCGACGTCCGCGTGGAGGGCGACCTGACGGGCCTGCCGGCCGCCGCCGAAGTCGCCGCGTACCGGATCGTCCAGGAGGCGCTGACGAACGTGCACCGGCACGCCGGTGCCGGCTGCGCCGAGGTCACGCTGTGCCTGAACGGCGATCTGCACGTCACGGTCGGCGACGACGGTGTCGGGCTGCCCGAGCAGCTGCGCTCGGGCGTCGGCATGTCGTCCATGCGCGAACGCGCGGCCGAACTCGGCGGATCCTGCACGGTGGGGCCCGGGCCCAAAGGCGGGACGCTCGTCCGGGCGAGGCTCCCGGTGACGGTCAACGGCGTCCATCCCTGACGCGCTTTGCCGTGTGGCCCTCGGCCTCACCCTGGTGGGAGGGCCGGTGACCGCCCCCCGCCAAGAAGGTCGCCACCGGCCCTCGGGCTCCGTACGGCGTCGGGGCTCCCATCCCGATCCGTACGGGCCATTCACCAGAGGGTGTGCAAGTAAGAAGTTATGCGGCACACGGTCCCGTTGGAGAGGGACACCTGTCCCGTTCAAGCCGGGACGACTCTGGAATCGCCACAATACCTGGTGGGACGGGCATTTCAGATCCAGCCCGGCCGGGTCTCGCCCTCGGCGACCAGGACTGCCGGGCCCCGCAGAAACGCGGTCTCCCCGTCGAGGGTGACGGTCACCCGGCCGCCCGGGACGTCCACCGTCCACGCGGACGTGCCGGAGATCCCCAGGGCGGCGGCGGCCGCCACCGCGACCGTCCCGGTGCCGCAGGAGCGGGTCTCGCCGGAGCCGCGCTCGAACACCCGCATCTCCACGTGCCGCTCCCCGACCGTGCGGAAGAACTCGACGTTCACACCGTCGGGGAACACCGCCGCGTCGAAATCGGGGGCGCGCGACAGGTCCAGCGCGGCGACCGGCTCGTCCACGCGGCACGCCAGATGCGGGTTCCCCACCGACACCCGCCGGCCCTGGAACGTCGTCCCCGCCAGGGACGCCTCGCCGTAGCCGAGCAGCTCGGGCAGGCCCATGTCCACGCTCACGTCGCCGGACGGGCCGAGCTCCACGCGGCGCAGGCCCGCGCGCGTCGCCACTTCCCACGCGCCGGGCGCGGCCAGGCCGGCGTCGACGAGGTAGCGGGCGAAGACGCGCGCCCCGTTGCCGCACATCTCGGCGACGCTGCCGTCCGCGTTGCGGTAGTCCATGAACCACTCGGCGTCGGCGTCATGGCCGGCCGCCTTGGTCCGGACGGCGCGCAGGACGCCGTCCGCGCCGATCCCGGCGCGCCGGTCGCACAGCCGCGCGACGGCCTGCGGCGTCAGGTCGAGGACGCCGTCCGGGTCGGGCAGGATCACGAAGTCGTTCTCGGTGCCGTGGCCTTTGACAAACCGCATCCCTCGATCGTATTGCCCGATCGAGATGCTGCGTCAGCTGTCCCGCCCGGGCTCCTCCGCGATCAGCGCCAGGGCGCGTTCGACCAGGTCGGGGGCGTCGTAGGGCAGCCATCGGACGCGGGGGTCGCGGCGGAACCACGACTCCTGGCGGCGGGCGAACCGGCGGGTCGTCCGGACCGTGTCCTCCTTGGCCTGCTCCTCGGTCCACTCCCCGGCGAGGAACCGCAGCACCTGCGCGTAGCCGAGGGCGCGGCCGGCGGTCAGGCCGTCCCGCAGGCCCCGCTTCTCCAGCTCCCGGACCTCGTCGACCAGGCCCGCGTCCCACATCCGCTGCACGCGCAGCGCGATGCGCCCGTCCAGCGCCTCGCGCGGGACGCCCACCCCGATCTGCAGGGCCGAGCCGTAGCGGTACCGGTGCTCGGGCAGCGTCGCGGTGAAGGGGCGGCCGGTGATCTCGATGACCTCCAGGGCCCGGACGATCCGGCGCCCGTTGCTCGGCAGGATCGCCTCCGCGGCGGTGGGGTCCAAGCCGCGCAGCCGCTCGTGCAGCGCGCCGGACCCGACCCGTGCCAGCTCCTCCTCCAGGCGCGCCCGGACGGCCGGGTCCGTCCCGGGGAACTCCAGGTGGTCCAGTGCCGCCCGCACGTACAGGCCCGACCCGCCGACCAGCACCGGCAGCCTTCCCCGGCCCCGGACGTCCGCGATCACATCGGCGCTGAGCCGCTGGTACTCGGCGACGCTCGCCGTCCTCGCCACGTCCCAGACGTCCAGCAGATGGTGCGGGACCCCGCGCATCTCGGCCGCGGACAGCTTCGCCGTGCCGATGTCCATGCCGCGGTAGAGCTGCATCGAGTCGGCGTTGACCGCCTCCCCGTCCAGCCGCAGCGCGAGTTCCACCGCCAGGTCGGACTTCCCGGCGGCCGTCGCGCCGACGATCGCGATCACATAGGGAGCATCTGGTGAGGTCACGGGATTGATTGTGGCAACAGAACGGGTATGGCCGTGCTTGTACGGGTGCCGCGCGGGCCTCGCGCCGCACCGATCGGCACGACGGATCGGGGGGATGGGCGATGTCCATCGTCGACAAGGTCAAGCAGATGCTCGGGCAGAACGCCGGCAAGGCCAAGGAGGGCGTCGAGAAGGCCGGGGACATGTTCGACCAGCGGACCGGCGGCAAGTACTCCGACAAGGTCGACAAGGTCCAGGAGAAGGCCGGCGACTACCTCGAACGCGAAGGCGGCCAAGGCGGCCAAGGCGGCCAGAGCGGCCAGGCCGGCCACAGTGGCCAAACCGGTCAGAGCGGTCAGGGCCGGGACCCCGGCGCGGGCGGGCGCCCCGACGGCGGCCAGACGCCCTAGCCCCGCCGGAAACCGGACCGGCCGCGGCCACCCGCCTCAGGAGCAGCCCCGCGCGGGGGACGCGGGCTGCGCCGGGCGTCCGATCGACGGCATGCCCAGCGACACGCCGGGGGCACCGCCGTTCCCGCCCTGGCGGGCCTCCCACGCGTCGCCCGCCCGCGTCCGGCGGACGTCCAGGACGGGCTTGTCCGCGACGAGGTGGTGCGGCGCGGCGTAGGTGACCTCGACGGTGACCATGTCGCCGGGCCGGACGGTCTCCTCCGGGACGGTGAAGTGCACGAGGCGGTTGTCGCGCGCCCGCCCCGACAGCCGGCGGGTCGCCTCGTCCTTGCGTCCCTCGCCCTCCGCCACCAGGACCTCCAGGGTGCGGCCGAGTTGCTTCTTGTTCTCCGCCCAGGAGATCTCCTCCTGGAGGGCGACGAGCCGCTCGTACCGCTCCTGGACGACCTCCTTCGGGAGCTGGCCGTCCATGGTCGCGGCCGGGGTGCCCGGACGCTTGGAGTACTGGAACGTGAACGCCGACGAGAACCGGGCCTCCCGCACCACGTGCAGGGTCTCCTCGAAGTCGGCGTCGGTCTCGCCGGGGAACCCGACGATGATGTCGGTGGTGATCGCCGCGTCCGGGATCGCGGCCCGGACCTTCTCGATGATGCCGAGGTAGCGCTCCTGCCGGTACGACCGGCGCATCGCGCGCAGCACCGCGTCCGACCCCGACTGGAGCGGCATGTGCAGCGACGGCGTCACGTTCGGCGTCTCGGCCATCGCGGCGATGACGTCGTCGGTGAAGTCCTTCGGGTGCGGCGAGGTGAACCGGACCCGCTCCAGGCCCTCGACTCCCCCGCACGCGCGCAGCAGCCCCGCGAACGCGGACTGGCCGCCCTCGGTCATCGCGCGCACCTCGTCCGGCGCCGCGGACAGGGCGCCGAAGCCCGAACCGTAGGCGTTGACGTTCTGCCCCAGGAGCGTGACCTCCAGGACGCCCTCGGCGACGAGCGCCTCGACCTCGGCGAGGACTTCCCCGGGGCGGCGGTCCTTCTCCTTGCCGCGCAGCGACGGGACGATGCAGAACGTGCACGTGTTGTTGCAGCCGACGGAGATCGACACCCACGCGGCGTACGGGGACTCGCGGCGCGTCGGCAGCGTCGAGGGGAAGGTCACCAGCGACTCTTCGATCTCGACCTGCGCCTCGCTCTGCACGCGGGCCCGCTCCAGCAGCGCCGGCAGCGACCCGATGTTGTGGGTGCCGAACACGACGTCCACCCAGGGCGCGCGCTTGACGATGGTGTCGCGGTCCTTCTGCGCGAGGCAGCCGCCGACGGCGATCTGCATGCCCGGATGACCGTCCTTGACCGGCCGCAGATGGCCGAGGTTCCCGTAAAGCCGGTTGTCGGCGTTCTCACGCACCGCGCAGGTGTTGAACACCACCACGTCGGGCTCGGCACCCTCCGCGCGGACGTACCCGGCCGACTCCAGCAGCCCGGACAGCCGCTCTGAGTCGTGGACGTTCATCTGGCATCCGTAGGTACGGATCTCGTACGTACGGGAGGCCGTCTCCATTGGCGTACTCATGACGGTTACCAAGGGTACGGGCCGCCGCGCCCGGGTGGAACGCCCGCCGGCGACCGATGATCACTCTCTGCCACGACGTACCCCGTCCGACATGGGGAGTCGTGATCGGATCGGTACCGCTCGGCGACTTTCGCGGGTCAGAGCATGACGTAAAGTCCGACCGCATGACGGACAGCGAAGGCGGGCTCGACCTCACCAAGGACGAGCCGGAGGACTCCGTTCCGGAGCCGGCCCCCGCGGCCGGCCGGCCCCTCGTCGTGGTGGAGAACGTCAACAAGCACTTCGGCGAGCTGCACGTCCTCAAGGACATCAATCTCACGGTGAACTCCGGCGAGGTGGTCGTCGTCATCGGCCCGTCCGGGGGCGGCAAGTCGACCCTGTGCCGGTCGATCAACCGGCTGGAGCCCATCGACGGCGGCAGGATCCTCGTGGACGGCAAGGAGCTGCCCAAAGAGGGCAAGGAGCTGGCGAAGCTCCGCGCCGACGTCGGCATGGTGTTCCAGTCGTTCAACCTGTTCGCCCACAAGACGATCCTCGAGAACGTCACGCTCGGGCCGGTGAAGGTCCGCGGGCAGGGCAAGCAGGAGTCGCACAAGCACGCGATGGAGCTGCTCGACCGGGTCGGCATCGCCAACCAGGCCGGCAAGTACCCGGCGCAGCTGTCCGGCGGGCAGCAGCAGCGGGCGGCGATCGCGCGCTCCCTCGCCATGCGGCCCAAGGTGATGCTCTTCGACGAGCCGACCTCGGCACTGGACCCCGAGATGGTCAACGAGGTGCTGGACGTCATGACGGGCCTCGCCCGGGAGGGCATGACGATGATCGTCGTCACCCACGAGATGGGGTTCGCACGGCGGGCCGCCCGGAAGGTCGTGTTCATGGCGGACGGCCAGATCGTCGAGGAGAACACCCCCGACGAGTTCTTCACCAATGCGCGCACCGACCGCGCGAAGGACTTCCTTTCAAAGATCCTCACGCACTGAGCCGCGGGGCTCCGGCAGAGAGCAGAGGTAGGACGAGCAATGCGAGTACGTCGTTTCGGCGCCCTCATCGGGGCGGGGATGGCGCTGTCCCTGGCGCTCAGCGCGTGTGGCAGCGACACCGAGAAGACCGAGGCCAAGACCGTCGTCCAGAAGGCCAAGGACGACAAGAAGCTGACCATCGGCATCAAGTTCGACCAGCCGGCGCTGGGCCTGAAGAAGCCCGACGGCACCTATGACGGCTTCGACGTGGACGTCGCCAAGTACGTCGCCAAGAAGCTGGGCGTCCCCGAGAGCGGCATCACGTTCAAGGAGACGACGTCCGCCAACCGCGAGTCGTTCATCGGCGGCGGTCAGGTCGACCTGATCTTCGCCACCTACTCCATCACCGAGGCGCGCAAGAAGCAGGTGACCTTCGGCGGTCCCTACTACGTCGCGCACCAGGACACGATGGTCAACGCCGACGACACCGACATCAAGAAGACCGCCGACCTCAAGGGCAAGAAGCTCTGCAAGGCCGCCGGGTCCAACTCCTTCCGCCGCATCACCGAGGGCCCGCCGGACGGCAAGCTCAACATCAAGGGCGTCACGCTGGTGGACGCCAGCAGCTACTCCGAGTGCGTGAGCAAGCTGAAGTCCGGCGCGCTGGACGCGGTCAGCACCGACGACCTGATCCTCGCCGGCTTCGCCAACCAGCAGAAGGGCTCGTTCAAGGTCATCAACGACCCCTTCACCGACGAGAAGTACGGCGTCGGCATCAAGAAGGGCGACACCGAGACCTGCGAGGCCGTCAACAAGGCCATCACCGACATGTACTCCGACGGCACCGCCAAGACGCTGCTGGAGAAGCACTTCGCCGGCACCGGGCTGAAGCTCGTCACGACCGCCCCGCAGATGGAGGGCTGCTCCTGATCCGGGGCCGCGTCTGAGCCAGTCACGCCGGTGCGTCCTCCACGGGAGCGCTTCCCGGGACGCACCGGCGTGGCCCGACACCGCTGGAACGCCATGAAACAGCTGAGCAATGTTTGATTTCAGCCCGTTCTTCGACAGCTTCGACGAGATCCTGCAGGGGTTCTGGGCGACGATCCGCCTGGCGGCCGCCGCCTCGGTGCTCTCCCTCGTCATCGGCACGCTGCTGGCGAGCTTCCGCGTCGCCCCCGTCCCGGTGCTGCGCGCCTTCGGCACGGGCTACGTCAGCGTCGTCCGCAACACGCCGCTGACGCTGGTGCTGCTGATGTGCAGCCTCGGCCTCAACGACATCCTCGCGCTGAAGTTCTCCTCGAACTCGTCGGTCACCTACTACTGGTGGGCCGTGCTCGGCCTGTCCGCCTACACCGGCGCGTTCGTCTGCGAGACGCTCCGGTCGGGGATCAACACCGTCCCGCTGGGGCAGGCGGAGGCGGCGCGGTCGGTCGGCCTGACCTTCACCCAGTCGCTGCGCATGATCATCCTGCCGCAGGCGTTCCGCGCGATCATCGCGCCGCTGGGCAGCGTCTTCATCGCGATGATCAAGAACACCACGGTCGCGTCCGCGGCGAGCTACGCCGAGGTGGCGCTGGTCACCAAGACGATCGTCGACAAGCCCACGTTCGCCAACGGCGTCATCCCGCTGTTCCTCGGCGTGGCCGTCGGCTTCCTGATCCTCACCCTCCCGACCGGCTACTTCTTCGGCTGGCTCGCCAAGCGGATGGCGGTGGCGCGGTGAGCAAGGAAGCGACCGTCCTGTTCGATATTCCGGGGCCGCGGGCACGGGCGCGGAACAACGTGCTCACCGCCGTCGTGACGGTGCTGCTCGCCGCGATCTTCGCCGCGCTCATCTGGCGGCTGGCCGACAAGGGCCAGTTCGCGGAGAAGCTCTGGACGCCGTTCACCAAGTGGACGGTCTGGCGGCACCTGATCATCCCGGGCCTGCTGAACACGCTGAAGGCCGCCGCCGTGGCGACCGTCCTGGCGCTGTTGTTCGGCATCGTGTTCGGCCTGGCGCGGCTGTCGGACCACTGGTGGATCCGGCTCCCGGCGGGGGCCGTCGTGGAGTTCTTCCGCGGCATCCCGCTGCTGATCCTGATCTTCCTGGCGTTCTTCGTCCCGAACAAGATCAGCCCGGAGATCGCCGAGTCGCAGTTCGGCCAGCTGCAGCGCATCTCGGTCGACTACTTCTTCTCGCTGTTCGGCGTGGAGAGCAACGCCGGCGTCGTCACGGTGCCCGCGTTCGCGGCGGTCGTGTTCGGCCTCACCATGTACAACGGCTCGGTGCTCGCCGAGGTCGTCCGCGCGGGCGTCCTGTCGATCCCGAAGGGCCAGTCGGAGGCCGCCTACTCGATCGGGCTGCGCAAGAACGGCGTCATGCGGCTCGTCCTGCTGCCGCAGGCCATCACCGTGATGATGCCCGCGATCGTCAGCCAGATCGTCGTCCTGCTCAAGGACACCGCGCTCGGGTTCATCATCGCCTACCCCGAGCTGCTGCAGGCCGGCTTCAAGCAGGTGCCCGCCAACTACAGCAACAACGTCCTGCAGGCCGGGATCGTCGTCGCGATCATCTACATCGCGATCAATATGTCGGTGAGCCGGCTGGCGACGTGGCTGGAGGCGCGCAGCCGCCGCAG
Organism: Spirillospora sp. NPDC047418; assembly: GCF_040643275.1. NCBI lineage: Bacteria > Bacillati > Actinomycetota > Actinomycetes > Streptosporangiales > Thermomonosporaceae > Spirillospora > Spirillospora sp. NPDC047418. Next base: position 25,575 of record NZ_JBEYTW010000007.1, on the reverse strand, counting down.
CCGCAAGACGGAGGCGAAGACCATGGGAACGGGCGGGGCGCCGCCCGTCGCCGGGGTCGGGACCGCGCAGCAGTCCGTCCCGTCGACCTGACGCCCCCCGCACGCCCGCTTCGGGGGCGCCGCCGGTCTCCGGTGGCGCCCCCGTCGCCGTCCGGGGCGGCTGCCACCGGTGAGTCTCCTGGTGGCCGCCTTGTATCTTTCCGAAGTCAAACGGGGCGTCATGGCCCCAACCGATCCCCGTATGCGGGACGATTCCTGTTATGACCGCTCGTGCGACCCTCCCCTACGGCTCCTGGCCCTCCCCCATCTCCGCGGCCGATGTCGCCCGCGCCCGGCTGCGCCTCAGTTTCCCCACCGTCGCGGGCGATGACGTCTGGTGGCAGGAGACCCGGCCCGAGGAGGACGGGCGGACCACGGTCATCCATCTCGAGGGCGGCCACCGCACCGAGCTGCTGCAGTCGCCGTGGGACGCGCGCACCCGCGTCCACGAGTACGGCGGCCGGTCCTACCTGCCGATCCGCACCGCCGAGGGCTGGTCGGTCGTGTTCTCCAACTACGACGACCAGCGGCTCCACCGGCTCGACGAGGGCGACCCGAAGCCCTACCCGCTGACGCCCTCGCCGGCCGTCCCGGCGGGGCTGCGGTACGCCGACTACGTCCTGTCCCCGGACGGGACGGAGGTCTGGTGCGTCTGCGAGGGCCACATCGCCGCGCCGCCGGAACCGGCGCCCGCCGAGGGCGAGGAGGGGGCCCCGGCGCCCGCCGAGGAGCCCGCGGTGACGGGCATCCGGCGCGCCATCGTCGCCATCCCGCTGGACGGCCGCGCCGCCGAGGACGCCGGCGCCATCCGCGAGCTGGTCACCGGCGCGCAGTTCTACGCGAGCCCCGTCCCGTCGCCCGGCGGCGGGCACCTGGCGTGGGTGCAGTGGAACCACCCCCGCATGCCCTGGGACGGCACCGAGGTGCGCGTGGCCGCGATCGAGGACGGCCGCACGGTCGCGCCCCGGACCGTCAAGGGCGGGCTGAAGGAGTCGGCCCTCGCGCCGCTGTGGCGCGACGACGAGTCCCTGTACGTCATCTCCGACTGGCCCGGCTGGTGGAACATCTACCAGGTCGGCCTGCACGGCGAGTCCCCGCAGGCGCAGTACCCGGCGGAGGAGGAGTTCGCCGGCCCGCTGTGGCAGCTCGGCGGCATGCCGTACGCGCTGCTCGGCGACGGGCGCCTCGCCGTCCTGCACGGGGAGGGCGACCTGCGGCTCGGCATCTACGACCCGGAGACGCTCGACCTCGTCGACCTGGAGGTCCCCTACGAGCACTGGGCGACGCAGCTGTCCGCGGACGGGACGACGATCGTCGGCATCGGCGGCGGCCCCGACCTGCCGGCCTCCGTGGTCCGGGTCGACACCACCACCGGGCGGGTCGAGGGGCTGCGCCGCGAGCTGGCCGAGCTGCCGAACGTCGCGTACCTGTCCAAGCCGCGCGCCGAACGCCTCGAAGGGCCGTTCGGGCGTCCGGTCCACGCCTACGTGTTCCCGCCCACGAACCCGGAGGCGGCCGCACCCGAGGGCGAGCTGCCGCCGTACGTGGTGTTCGTGCACGGCGGGCCGACCGGCCGGGTCTCCAAGGTGCTCGACCTGGAGCGGGTCTACTTCACCAGCCGCGGCATCGGCGTCATCGACGTCAACTACGGCGGATCGACCGGCTACGGCCGCGCCTACCGCGAACGGCTGCGCCGCCAGTGGGGCGTGGTCGACGTAGAGGACGCCATAGCCGCCGCCCAGGCGCTCGTGGACGGCGGTATAGCCGACCCGGCGCGGCTGGCCATCCGGGGCGGTTCCGCGGGCGGCTGGACGACGCTGGCGGCGATCACGCAGACCGACGTGTTCAAGGCCGCGACGTCCTACTTCGGCATCAGCGACCTGCAGAGCTTCGCCGAGGCCACCCACGACTTCGAGTCGCAGTACCTGTTCGGGCTCATCGGCCCCCTGCCCGGCTTCGAGCGCGCCTACGAGGAGCGCTCGCCGCTCGGCCACGCCGACAAGACGGCGTGCCCCGTCCTGCTGCTGCAGGGGCTGAACGACCCGGTGGTGCCGCCGGACCAGTCCGAGCGGTTCGCGCTGGCGCTGGCCGACAAGAAGATGCCGTACGCCTACCTCACGTTCGAGGGCGAGTCGCACGGGTTCCGGAAGGCCGGCACGGTCGTCCGGTCCCTGGAGGCCGAACTGGCCTTCTACGGCCAGACCCTCGGTTTCGAGCCGCGCGGCGTGGAACCCATCAACCTGACCGTGGGCTGACCCTCAGGGGACTATGTAGGAGTGGACGTCGAGCAGGGAGTGGCCCGCCCCGAAGAACGACACCGTGTCGCCTGAGGTGTTGTTCAGGAACCCGACCGCCAGCCCGTTGTAGTAGGCGTCGGGACGGTTCGTGCCGGGACCGACGTGGACGCGCAGCAGGCTTCCCGGCGGGATCACGTACCCGTCGCCGATCCTCATGAGGTTGCCCGCCTGGTCGCGCAGGTAGGCGCCGCCCACGTCGACCGGACGGGACGTGGTGTTGCGCAGGACGACGTGCTCGCTGTTCTCCGGCTGGACGTCGTCGCCGCTCGGGTTGGGGAAGACGCTGTCGACGACCACGCCGCGCGCGGAGGGGAACGGCGTCCTGCCGCCGAGGATCCGGCGTGCCGTCCCGGCGAAGTTCGAGGTGACCCAGTCGTACCCCTGGTTCGCGGCCATCGCGACCTCCGCGGGGCTGTCGACGGGGTCGCTGATGACCTTCAGGCCCTTGGCGTGCGCGCGCTCGACATCGGCGGCGCTCGTGACGCGGGGGTGCGCGTACACGCCGATCGTCCAGCCCGCCAGGGACGCGAGTTCGCCGTCGGCGAGCATGCGCCCGCCGGTCAGGTAGGAGAGCTGCACCTTCGGCGCGGACGCGTGGAACTCCTTGAGCGCGGCCTGGTCGCGCGAGTGCACCTGCACCCGGTACGCGCCCGACCGCAGCGTCGCCCCGTCGGTGAGCCTCGCGGCGTTCAGCTCCTTCGCCAGGAGGGCGGCCACCCCCGGGCTGTTGGCGGGCGCCTTCAGCTCCAGGCTCAGGCCGGTGTCACGGCCCGCGACCTTGAGCAGCTCCGTCAGGGTCGGCACCCGCTGCCCCGCGTAGCGCCGGCCGAACCAGGACCCCGCGTCCAGCTTCTTGATCTCGGCGAGCGTGAACTGGCCGACCTTCCACGGCGCCCTGCCGGGGTAGACCTCCTCCACGTCGGTGGTCCGCGCGAGGGTGTCGTCGTGCAGCAGGACGATCTGCTTGTCGGACGTGAGCTGCACATCGCCCTCCAGGACGTCCGCCTTCTCCCGCATGGCGTTGCGGTAGGACGCGAGCGTCTCCTCGGGCGCCTGCCCCGGCGAGCCGCGGTGACCGACGATCACCGCGTGCGTCCGCTTCGCCGCCGCCCGGTCGGGCGCGGCCTGGGCGATGCCCGTGAAGGTGAGCGCGGCACCGGCGACGGCCGCGCACCCGAGCATGGAAACCTTGTTCACGAAGATCCTTCCGCCGTCGGATGACCTGATCATCACGGCGGAGGATGTCGCCGGCCGGACGGGACGCTGAACTCTCGCCGAACGCCGGGGCGGCGCTCAGCGGGCGAACTCGATGGCGCGGGACTCCCGCACGACGGTGACGCGGATCTGGCCCGGATAGGTCAGCTCGTCCTCGACCTGCTTGGCGATGTCGCGGGCGATGACCTGGGCCTGGATGTCGTCGACCGCGTCCGGCTTCACCATCACGCGGATCTCCCGGCCCGCCTGCATGGCGAAGACCTTCTCCACGCCCTCGTGCTTCTCGCGGGCGATCTGCTCCAGCCGCTCGAGGCGCTTGACGTACGCCTCCAGCGACTCCCTGCGCGCGCCGGGGCGGCTGCCGCTCACCGCGTCCGCCGCCTGCGTCAGCACCGCCTCGACCGTCCGGACCTCGACCTCGTTGTGGTGCGCCTCGATCGCGTGGACGACGTCCTCGTGCTCCCCGTACCGGCGGGCGATCTCGGCGCCGATCAGCGCGTGGCTGCCCTCCACCTCGTGGGTGAGCGCCTTGCCGATGTCGTGCAGCAGCGTGCAGCGCTTGGCGACCTCCACGGGCAGCCGCAGCTCGCTCGCCATGACGCCCGCGATGTGCGCGGACTCGATCAGGTGCTTCAGCACGTTCTGCCCGTAGGACGTCCGGTACCGCAGCTGCCCGAGCAGCGCGATCAGCTCCGGGTGCATGTCGGCGATGCCGACCTCGACCAGGGCGTCCTCGCCGGCCCGGACGCACAGCTGCTCCACGTCGCTGCGGCTGCGCTCGTAGATCTCCTCGATGCGCTGCGGGTGGATGCGGCCGTCCAGGACGAGCTTCTCCAGCGTCAGCCGCCCGACCTCCCGGCGCACCGGGTCGAAGCAGCTCAGCAGCACCGCCTCCGGCGTGTCGTCGATGATCAGGTTCACGCCGGTCGTCGTCTCGAACGCCCGGATGTTGCGCCCCTCGCGCCCGATGATGCGGCCCTTCATCTCGTCGCTCGGCAGATGCAGCACCGACACGACCGACTCGGCCGTCTGCTCGCTGGCGACCCGCTGGATCGCCAGCGTCACGATCTTGCGGGCGCGCTTCTCGCCCTCCGCCCGCGCCGTGTTCTCGATCTCCCGCACGATCGGGATCGACTCGCGCTTCGCCTGGTTCTCGATCGCCGCGACCAGCTCGCCCCTGGCCTGCTCGGCGGTCAGCCCGGCCGCCCGCTCCAGCACCTTGCGGCGCTCCTCGGCGACGCCGGCCAGCTCCTCCTTGCGGGCGTCGAGGGCCCGCCCGGCCTCGGTGAGCCGCCCCTGCCGCTCCTCCAGCCGCCGCACCTCGCCGTCGAGCCGCTGCTCGCGCTCGGCGAGCCTGGTCTCCCGGCGCTCCAGGTCCTCCCGGACGGTCCGCAGGTCGTCGCGCAGCCCGCGGCCCTCCTCCTCGACCTCGGCACGCGCCGCGGCCGCCATCCGCCGCGTCTCCCGCTCGGCCTTCGCCACGGCCTCCCGGGCGTCCCGCTCCGCCTTCGACCGGATCTCGTCGGCCTCGCTCTGCGCACGCGCGATCTCCGCCGCGGCTCTGCCGGGCATGCCGGGACGCCGCAGGATCACGATGACGAGAGCGACCAGGGTCACCAGCAGCGCTGCACCCAGCAGGACGCTCTCCATGAGGCAGATCCTTCCTCGCCGCGGGCCCGTCCCGACTTCGGGGCCCTGCCTAGCGAGGATTTACTCGCGCGCGGATGCACGACAGCGCGGGACCGCGCGCGGCGCGCCCCCGGCGATCCGGCCGAATCCGGTCGACGAACGTGTCCTGTATGCCTCTCAGCTGCTGGAACGTGCTCCGTCGTATGGCAATCCGCGAGACGCGGAGTAACTCCTCACTGCCGTAACGGTAAGCGGCATGGAGGTAATGAGCAAGCAAACGAGGGGCATTCCGGGCTAACCGTACGTCCGCGTGAGTCCTTCCTTACCACCTTTCCTGACCAGGCGCACCCCCTCCCACCTGCCCACCGACCCCGCAGTCAGAGCCGCCCCCACAGCCGCCCCGCCCCCGGCATGTCACTCTCGCCAGCCCACCCAACCCCCAACCCCCAACCCGAACAAACACACCCCGAACACCCTGGTCGACCGGCGCGGGCGTGGTCGGCGGGTGGGGGTGGGGGTGGTCAGTCGAAGGGGGTGGGGTCGGGGATGGTGTCCGGGTCGGTGCCCTCTTCGGCGAGGGCCTCTTTGACCACCCGGTAGGAGAGGCCGGGCGGGTAGCCCTTGCGGGCGAGCATGCCGACCAGGCGGCGCATGCGCTTGGCGGGGTCGGCGCCCCGGGTGGAGGGGAGCCTGCGCAGCACCAGGGCGCGGGCCGTCTCCTCCTCCTGGGCCGGGTCCAGGGACTCGACGGCCTCGTTGACGGTGTCGGCGGCCACGCCGCGCCGGCGGAGTTCGGCGGCCAGGGCGCGCTTGGCCAGGCCCCGGCCGGTGTGGCGGGACTGGACCCAGGCCTGCGCGAACGCCTCGTCGTCGATGAGGCCGACGTCGGTGAAGCGCGCGAGCACCCGGTCGGCGACGTCGCCGGGGACGTCCTTGCGGCGCAGCGCGTCCGCGAGCTGCGCGCGGGTGCGCGGTGATGCGGACAGCAGCCGCAGGCAGATCTCCCGGGCCTTGGACTCGGGGTCCGCGGCGGCGCCCCGACCGTGCGGCGGCGCGGTCATGCGGCCTCCGTGGGAGCGGCGGCGCCATCGGGGAAGGTCCGCGCACCGATCGTGCGGTGCCCGGTAAGGCGCCGCCGCCCTGCATACGAGATCATCGCTCACTCTTCGTCAAGCGTCACCCACATCAGGGGATTCTCTGTCAGGAATCACCCGTCTTGGCGGCCTTGGCGGTCTTCCTCGGGGCGGCCGTCTTGGTGGCGGCGACCGGGGCCGCCGGGGCCAGGGGGGCGGCGTCCGGCGCGGCGGGCTCGGCCTCCTTGTCGACCTTGGGGCCGATGCCGAGCTTCTCCTTGATCTTCTTCTCGATGCCGTCCGCCAGGTCGGGGTTGGCCTTGAGGAAGTTGCGGGCGTTCTCCTTGCCCTGGCCGAGCTGGTCGCCGTCGTAGGTGTACCAGGCACCGGACTTGCGGACGAAGCCGTGCTCCACGCCGAGGTCGATCAGGCCGCCCTCGCGGCTGATGCCGTGGCCGTAGAGCAGGTCGAAGTCGGCGACGCGGAACGGCGGGGCCATCTTGTTCTTGACGACCTTGACCCGGACGCGGTTGCCGACGGCCTCGGTGCCGTCCTTCAGGGTCTCGATGCGGCGGACGTCGAGGCGGACGGAGGCGTAGAACTTCAGCGCCCGGCCGCCGGTGGTCGTCTCGGGCGAGCCGAACATGACGCCGACCTTCTCGCGGAGCTGGTTGATGAAGATGGCGGTGGTCTTGGTCTGGTTGATCGCGCCGGTGAGCTTGCGCAGGGCCTGCGACATGAGCCGGGCCTGGAGGCCGACGTGGCTGTCGCCCATCTCGCCCTCGATCTCGGCGCGGGGGACGAGCGCGGCGACGGAGTCGATGACGACGATGTCGATCGCGCCGGAGCGGATCAGCATGTCGGTGATCTCCAGGGCCTGCTCGCCGGTGTCGGGCTGGGAGACCAGCAGGGCGTCGATGTCGACGCCGAGCTTGGCGGCGTACTCGGGGTCGAGCGCGTGCTCGGCGTCGACGAACGCGGCGATGCCGCCCTTCTTCTGGACGCTCGCCACCGCGTGCAGCGCGACGGTCGTCTTGCCGGAGCCCTCGGGCCCGTACACCTCGACGACCCGGCCGCGGGGCAGGCCGCCGATGCCGAGCGCGATGTCGAGGGCGATCGCGCCGGTCGGGATGACCTCGACGGGCGCGCGCGCCTCCTCGCCCATCCGCATGACCGACCCCTTGCCGAACTGCCGCTCGATCTGGGCGAGTGCGGTCTCGAGAGCCTTCTCCCGGTCGTTCGCTGCCATTGAGATGTCCTTCTCGTCGTGACTGCCGGCTCTCGGCCGCCGATTGCGATGTCGAGGGCGACGTTACGGCGGGCCACCGACACTTTCGAGCCGCCGCCGCGATTGTGGATGACGCCGCGTGCCGGGCACCAGCCTACCGAACATCCGTTCGATCATCGTCCGGTATGGCGATTCGGGTGGGAATCGCCGTGCGCTCGATGGTCCGGGCCCCGTACGCTGGCCCCGTCCACGGAGGGCTCCAATCATGACGCTGACCGTCCTTTTCTGCGTCGATCCGCTCCATCCCCGGCGCGTTGACCCCCACTTCTCCCGCGAGGCCGCGGCCGTGGCCGACCACTACGGCGAGACGGCCCTGATCGACCACGACGCGCTGCGGCGCGGCGACGTGGAGGACGCGGTCGGCGCGGTGCCCGCCGGCCTGGGCCCCGTCTGGTACCGCGGCTGGATGCTGTCGGCGGACGAGTACGCCGGCATGGCCGCGGCCCTGAAACGGCGCGGGACGTTCCTGCTGACGCACCCGGACGACTATAGGCGCGCGCACGAGCTGCCGGGCTGGCACGAGACGTTCGCCGGGCTGACGCCGACCAGCGTGTGGCGCCCGCTGGGCACGGGCCAGGATCCGGGCGATCTCGGCGAGCTGGCCGAGCTGGTCCGGCCTCTGCGCCCCGGGCCCGCCGTGGTCAAGGACTACGTGAAGTCCTGCAAGCACGAATGGGAGGAGGCGTGCTTCGTCCCGGACGTGAAGAACCCGGCCCAGTTGCACGACATCGCCTCCAAGATGGTCGCGCTGCGGGACGACCACCTGGCGGGCGGTCTCGTCGTGCGCGAGTTCGAGGAGTACGACGGCGACGGCGAGGCGCGCGTGTGGTGGGTGGACGGTGAGCCCGCGCTGGTGGGCCCGCACCCCGACAGCCCCGGCGTGGAGCCCGAGCCGGACCTGGACGCGGTGGCCCCGGCCGTCCGCATCCTGGGCTGCCGGTTCATCACGACCGATCTGGCCCGCCGCACGGACGGCGCCTGGCGCGTGGTGGAGGTCGGCGACGGACAGGTCAGCGACCTGCCGTCGTCCGTGGACGCGATGGACCTCTACGCGCACCTGCCCGTCCCGGACTGACCGGGCCGATCTCCTACTGGAGGGTCGAGGGGACGTCGAAGGTGGCGACGACGGCCTGCCAGACGTTCTTGGCCGGCTCGCCGTCGGCGAGGGCCTGCTCGATGGTGCGGCCGCCCAGCTCCGCTATGACATAGTCCTTGGCCACGCTCTGGGCATAGCTCTCGCCGAACTGCTGGTTCATTCGATCCCAGAAAACTGTGAGCCGCACGTCCTCCACGCTATCCGACGGAGGGTTCCTCCAAGGACCGCACGACCTCGTCGGGGACGGCGGGTCCGGTGCCCTTCCGGTACTGGCGGTGCAGCCCCGTCAGGTAGCGTTCGACGCCCTCGACGACGCGGGCCGTCCGGTAGGAGGGGAAGACGTCGAACCCGTGCTGGGCGCCCTTCATCTCGGCGTAGACGACGGGTGACGCGGAGACGTCCCGGAGCCGTTCGACGAAGCGGCGGGCCTCCGCCACGGGGATGAGCGAGTCGCGGCTTCCGTGGATGACGAAGAAGGGCGGCGCGTCCTCGCTGATGTACGTGACGGGGGACGCCTGTGCGTACACCTCGTGGTTCTCCGCGAAGGGCTTCTTCACCACCATCTTCTCCATGATGCGGGTGGCTCCCATGGGGACCGGCCATGGCCCGGCTTCGAAGAGATTGTAGACGCCGTAGAACGGGACGGCGCCCTGCACGCTGGTGTCGGCGTCCTCGAAGCCGGGCTGGAACGCGGGTTCGTTGGCGCTGAGCGCCACCAGCGCGGTGAGGTGCCCGCCGGCCGAGCCTCCGGTCACGCAGAGGAAGTCCGGATCGGCGCCGTACTCCGCCGCGTGCTCCTTGTACCAGGCGACGAAGTGCTTCAGGTCGATCAGGTGCTCGGGCCAGGTGGCGCGGGGGCTGAGCCGGTAGTTGACGTTGAAGCCGACCCATCCCTGCAGGGCCATGTGGTTGAGCAGCGGCAGGCCCTGCTCGCGCTTGTCCCCGATGACCCAGGCGCCACCGTGGATCTGCATGAGACCGGGACGCAGCTCACCGTCCCCGGCGGGACGGAAGACGTCCAGTTTCAGGCGCAGCCGGCCTTCCTCCCGGTACACGATGTTCCGGTCGACGCGCACGCCCTTGCGCGGGATCAGGCAGAGCGGCGGGACGAAGAGCGGCGCCAGCGGGAAGCGGGGAGCGCCCTCCGGGTCCAGGTCGAGGGGCGTGCCGCAGTCCCGCAGGGTGACGACCGTACGGCGGGACGCGGCGACGGTGGCCGCGACGCCCGCCATGCCGACGAGCGCCAGGACGAGCCCCGTCCAGCCGGCCCAGCCGTCCAGCCCGCCGAACGCGGCCGCGAGAGAGGTGGCGACGGCCCACGTGACGAGCACGTGCGGCGCCATCTCGATCGTCAGCCAGCCGAGGAAGAAGCCCGGCACGAGGAGGAGGCCGCCGCTTCGGGGAGCGTGCGCGTTGGCCGCGGTCAGCGCGAACAGGATCCCGAGTGCGAGCAGGACGTAGGGCATGGAGAACTCCCTCGGGGGTGTGCGTCCTACCCGTAGACTATGCCCGGACAAGCGCTTGCTTACAACGTGACGCACACCACAGCGCCGCGTTCTGTCGGACCCGCGAGGCAGTATGGCGCCATGGGCGATGACGTGCTCGAACGCTTCTCCCCGGCGACCCGTGCCTGGTTCGCCGGGGCGTTCGCCGCGCCCACGCCCGCCCAGGCGGGCGCGTGGGAGTCGATCGCGGGCGGCGACAGCACGCTGGTCGTGGCGCCGACCGGGTCCGGCAAGACCCTCGCGGCGTTCCTGTGGTCGCTCGACCGGCTCGCCACCGAGCCCGTCCCGGACGAGCCGCTGCGGCGCTGCCGCGTCCTGTACGTGTCGCCGCTGAAGGCCCTCGCCGTCGACGTCGAGCGCAACCTGCGCGCCCCGCTGACCGGCATCCGGCAGGCGGCGCGGCGGCTCGGCCTGCCGGAACCGGGCGTCCGGGTCGGCATGCGGTCCGGCGACACCCCGGCCGACGAGCGCCGCCGGCTCGCCGTCAAGCCGCCGGACATCCTGATCACGACGCCGGAGTCGCTGTTCCTGATCCTCACCTCGCGGGCGCGCGAGTCGCTGCGCGGTGTCGAGACCGTCATCGTGGACGAGGTGCACGCCGTGGCGGGCACCAAGCGCGGCGCGCACCTGGCGCTGTCCCTCGAACGGCTCGACGCCCTCCTCGAACGGCCCGCGCAGCGGATCGGGCTGTCGGCGACCGTCCGCCCCGCCGGCGAGGTGGCCGCGTTCCTCGGCGGCGCCCGGCCCGCGACGGTCGTCCAGCCGCGCTCCGACAAGGTCTTCGACCTCGACATCGTCGTCCCCGTGGAGGACATGGGCGAGGTCGGCCAGTTCGTCGACGACGCCGGTGCGGCCGATCCCCGCCAGCGCAGCATCTGGCCGCATGTCGAGGACCGCCTCCTCGACCTCATCCAGGCGCACCGGTCGACGCTCGTCTTCGCCAACTCGCGCCGGCTGGCCGAACGGCTGTGCGGGCGCCTGAACGAACTCGCCTACGAGCGCGCGACGGGCGGCCCCCTGCCCGAGGACCACTCCCCCGCCGCCATGATGGCGCAGGCGGGAGCGGCCAGGGGCGCGCCCCTGGAGATCGCCAGAGCGCACCACGGCTCGGTGTCCAAGGAGGAACGGGCCGGCATCGAGAACGCCCTGAAGGAGGGCCGGCTCCCGGCGGTCGTGGCGACGTCCAGCCTGGAACTGGGCATCGACATGGGCGCCGTCGACCTCGTCGTCCAGGTGGAGTCGCCGCCGTCGGTGGCCAACGGGCTCCAGCGGGTCGGGCGCGCGGGCCACCAGGTCGGCGCCGTGTCCAAGGGCGTGATCTTCCCCAAGTACCGGGGCGACCTCGTCCAGACGACCGTGGTGGCCGAACGCATGCGCGGCGGCGAGATCGAGGAGCTGCGCTACCCGCGCAACCCACTGGACGTCCTCGCGCAGCAGATCGTCGCGATGGTCTCCATGGACGAGTGGACGGTCGACGACGTCGAATCACTGGTCAAGCGCGCCGCCCCCTACGCGACCCTCCCGCGCTCGGCGCTGGAGGCGACCCTCGACATGCTCGCCGGGCGCTACCCCAGCGACGAGTTCGGCGAACTGCGCCCCCGCCTCGTCTGGGACCGCGTGACCGGCGTCCTGCGCGACCGCCCCGGCGCGCAGCGGCTCGCCGTGACCAGCGGCGGCACGATCCCCGACCGCGGCCTGTTCGGCGTGTTCCTCGTCGGCGAGAAGTCCTCGCGCGTCGGCGAGCTGGACGAGGAGATGGTCTACGAGTCGCGCGTCGGCGACGTGTTCGTCCTCGGCGCCAGCTCGTGGCGCATCGAGGACATCACGCCCGACCGCGTCCTCGTCTCCCCCGCCCCCGGCCAGCCGGGCAAGCTGCCGTTCTGGCACGGCGACACCCTCGGGCGACCCGCCGAACTGGGCCGGGCCCTGGGCTCGTTCACCCGCGAGCTGGCCGGCCTGCCCGCCGAAGCGGCGCAGGAGCGGGTCTCCGCCGCCGGGCTGGACGCGTGGGCGTCCGCCAACCTCGTCTCCTACCTGGGCGAGCAGCGCGAAGCGACCGGGCACGTCCCCGACGACCGCACGATGGTCGTCGAGCGCTTCCGCGACGAGCTCGGCGACTGGCGGATGGTCGTCCACTCCCCGCTGGGCGCGCGCGTGCACGCGCCGTGGGCGCTCGCCATGGCGGGCCGCCTGCGCGAACGGTACGGCGTCGACGCGCAGGCCATGCACGCCGACGACGGCATCGTCATCCGCATCCCCGACATGGACGAGCCGCCCGGCCTCGACCTCGCCGTCTTCGACGCCGACGACATCGAGCGCGTCGTCGTGGACGAGCTGGGCGGCTCCGCGCTGTTCGCGGCACGCTTCCGCGAGTGCGCCGCGCGTTCGCTGCTGCTGCCCCGCCGCCGCCCGGACAAGCGCATGCCGCTCTGGCAGCAGCGCCAGCGCGCCGCGCAGCTCCTCGCCGTCGCGAGCAAGTACCCGTCGTTCCCGATCGTGCTGGAGACGATGCGCGAGTGCCTGCAGGACGTGTTCGACGTCCCCGGCCTGGTGCAGCTGATGCGCGACCTCTCGGGACGCAAGGTCCGCATGGTCGAGGTGGAGACGCCGGAACCGTCGCCCTACGCGCGCTCCCTGCTGTTCCACTACGTCGGCGCGTTCATGTACGAGGGCGACTCGCCCATCGCCGAGCGCCGCGCCCAGGCGCTCGCGCTCGACTCCGCGCTGCTCGCCGAACTCCTCGGGCAGGCCGACCTGCGCGAGCTGCTCGACCCCGACGCCGTCGCCGAGACCGAGCGCGAACTCCAGCGCCTGGCCGCCGACCGCCGCGCCCGCGACCTGGAGGGCGTCGCCGACCTCCTGCGCACCCTCGGCCCCCTCACCACAGCGGAGGCCGCCGCCCGCACCCTCCCCGCCGACGCCCCCACGACCGACGCGACCGACGCGACCGACGCAATCGACATCAGCGCCTACGACGTCCCACCAGACCACGCCCCACAAGCCGACCTCCCACAGGGCGACGTCCCACAGGGCGACGTCCCACAGGGCGACGTCCCACCAGACCACGCCCCACAAGCCGACGTCCCACCAGACCACGCCCCACAAGCCGACGTCCCACCAGACCACGTCCCGCAAGCCGACGTCCCACCAGACCACGTCCCGCAAGGCGGCGGCTCGCAAGGCGGTGGGGCGGCGGTTGGGGCGGGGGCGGTCGCGCGGGTGGCGCGGTGGCTGGTGGAGCTCGAGGAGACGCGGCGGGCCATTCGCGTCCGGGTCGCCGGGCAGGAGCGCTGGGCCGCGATCGAGGACGCCGGGCGGCTCCGCGACGCGCTCGGCGCGCCGCTGCCCGTGGGCGTCCCCGAGGCGTTCCTCGAACCGGTCGGCGACCCGCTCGGCGACCTGGTCTCCCGGCACGCGCGCACGCACGGTCCGTTCCGGGCGGACACGGCCGCCGCCCGCTTCGGGCTGGGCGTCGCCGTGGTGACCGAGACGCTGCGCCGGCTGGCGGGCGCCGGGCGCGTCGTCGAGGGCGAGTTCCTGCCGGTCGAGGCGGTGGCGGGCCCGCTGACGACCGAATGGTGCGACAGCGGCGTCCTGCGCATGCTGCGGCGCCGCAGCCTGGCCCGGCTGCGCGCCGAGGTGGAGCCGTCGCCGCCGGAGTCGCTCGGCCGCTTCCTGCCGGTCTGGCACGGCATCGCGGGCGGGTCGCGGCTGCGCGGCATCGACGCGCTCGTCCAGGCGGTCGAGCAGCTGCAGGGCGCGGCCGTCCCCGCGTCCGCGCTGGAGTCGCTGATCCTGCCGTCCCGGGTGGCCGGCTACACCCCGGCGATGCTGGACGAGCTGACGTCCGCCGGGGAGGTCGTGTGGGCCGGCCAGGGCGGCCTGCCGGGCGGGGACGGCTGGGTGGCGCTCTACCTGGCCGACACCGCGCCGCTCCTCATGCCGGCGCCCGCGGAGATCACCGTCACGCCCGTGCACCGGGCCGTCCTGGACGCGCTGGGCGACGGCGGCGCGCACTTCTTCCGCACGCTGTCCGACCGGGTGAACCAGGAGGTCACCGCCAACGACGCCGATCTGGTCACCGCCGTCTGGGACCTCGTCTGGTCGGGGCACCTCACCAACGACACGATGGCGCCGCTGCGCGCCGCGCTCGGGTCCGGCCGGCCGACGCACCGTTCCCGGACGACGCGCCGCGGGCGTCCCGTCCTGCCGTCCCGGACGGGCCCGCCCACGGTCGCCGGGCGCTGGTGGCCGCTCCCCGAACGCGAGACCACCGCGACGCTGCGCTCGCACGCGCTGGCCGAGGCGCTCCTGGAGCGGTACGGCATCGTCATCCGCGGCGCCGTCGCCGCCGAACGCACCCCCGGCGGGTTCTCCGCCGTCTACCCGGTGCTGCGCGCGTTCGAGGAGACGGGCCGCTGCCGCCGGGGGTACTTCGTCGAGGGCCTCGGGGCCGCCCAGTTCGCGCTGCCGGGCGCCGTCGACCGGCTCCGCGCGCTCCGCCCCGCGGCCGCTCCCCCGGACGACGTCTCCGCGCTCTGGGAGACACCCCGCAGACCCGATGTCCGCGCCCTGGTCCTGGCCGCCGCCGACCCCGCCAACCCGTACGGGGCGGCCCTGCCCTGGCCGGGCCGCGACGACGAGGTCGCCAGCGGCCACAAGCCCGGCCGCAAGGCGGGCGCTCTGGTCGTCCTGATCGAGGGCCGCCTCGTCCTCTACGTGGAACGCGGCGGCCGGACCCTCCTCACCTGGGACGACGCCCCGGACGTCCTGCAACCGGCGGTCGACGCCCTGGCCCTCGCCGTCCGCGAGGGCGCGCTCGGCAAACTGACCGTCGAACGCGCCGACGGCGAGTCGATCAACGACTCCCCGCTGGCCGCCGCCCTCGAGTCGGCCGGCTTCCACCCCACCCCCCGCGGCCTCCGCCTCCGCTCCTGACTTAGAAGCCCCTTAGCCATGGCAGCGCGGGCCACGGCGGGTGGGTGGGCGTCGGTTCGGGGTCAGCGGCGTTTGAACATGTTGATCAGGCCGCGGAGGGCGCGTTCGTCCAGGGAGCCGAAGGGGTTGTCGTGGACGAGGTAGGTCCAGGTGGCGGACGGGCGTTTCAGGTCGGCGGCGTCGAGGTCGATGCCGTCCTCGGTGGCCGTGAGGGCCTCGAAGGTCTCCACTGACCGTTTCCGGGCGTCGGCGAGGAGGCGCTTGCCCGCCGGGACGGCCTCGCGGTTGAACTCGACCAGCGGGTCGAGGCCGCGGCCGAGGGAGCGCAGGTGGATGCCCTCGCGCAGGTCCGCGAGGTAGGCGAGGTGCTCGGCCCAGCAGCGGTCCAGCTGGTAGAGGACGATCTGGCGCGCGGCGGCGGCCACCGCGGCCGCGCCGGCGATCTTGGTGAGGTCGGCGTGCCTCCCGGGGGCGGACGCGGCCATGGCCTTGTCGGCGGCGTCGCCGCGCAGGACGGCGTCGCGTTCGGTGAGCATCTCGCGGCGCTGGAGCCCGATCAGGTGGTTGTAGCGCCAGGTGTTGCGGTGCAGTTCGAGGTCGACGCCTTCGGCGACGCGCTGGGCGTGGCCGACGGTCCAGTGCGCGCCCTTGTCGGTGATGAGGCCGTCGTCGCCGGACGGGGCCCGGTGGTTCGAAGCAGGGCTCTGCTCGTCGGGGGCGTAGCGGGTGACGAGGCCGTCCTGGAGGCTGGTGAAGAAGACGGAGGCGCCGGGGTCGCCCTGGCGGCCGGAGCGGCCGCGGAGCTGGTCGTCCAGGCGGCTGCTGTGGTAGCGGCCGGTGCCGATCACGAGAAGGCCGCCGGCGTCGGCGACGCGGTCGTGGCCCGCGCCGGGGGTGTCGGCGGGCGCGGTGCCGGGTGCGGCGGCCGGGCTGCCGCCGAGCCGGATGTCGGTGCCGCGGCCGGCCATCTGGGTGGAGACGGTGATCGCGCCGTACGCCCCGGCCTCGGCGATGATCGCGGCCTCCTCGGCGTCGTTCTTGGCGTTGAGGACGACCCGGTCGAGCCCGGCGCGGGCGAGGCTGCGGGCGAGACGCTCGGACTCGGCGACGTCGCCGGTGCCGATCAGCACCGGACGGCCGGCGGCGTGCGCGGCGGCGACCTCCTCGACGATCGCGACCTCCTTGTCGGCGGTGGTCGCGTAGAGGCGGTCGGGCCGGTCGTCGCGGACGCAGGGCCGGTTCGGCGGGACCACCGCGATCTGCAGCGCGTAGAACTCGGTGAGCTGGCCGGAAACGGCCATCGCCGTGCCGGTCATGCCGCACCGGACGGGGTAGCGCCCGATCAGCTCCTGCACGGTGATCGAGTCGAGGATCTCCCCGCTCGGGGAGGCTTCCAGGGCCTCCTTCGCCTCGACCGCGGCCTGCAGGCCGTCCGGCCAGCGCTGCAGCAGCGCGACCCGGCCGCGCGACTCGCTGATCAGCTTCACCGCGCCGTCCCGGACGATGTAGTCCACGTCGCGGTGCAGCAGGACCTCGGCGTGCAGGGCCACGTTCACGGCGGTCAGCGTGCGGAGGTTGCCGGGGGCGTAGAGGTCGACGCCGAGGACGCGCTCGACCTCGCGGGTCCCGGCCGGCGTGAGCTGGACGTTGCGGGCCTCGTCGTCGGTCGCGTAGTGCAGGCCGGGCCGCAGCCGCCGGACGAGGTCGGCGTACCGGGGGTCGGCGGCGTCGAGGTCGGCGGCGCCGGCCAGGACGAGCGGCACCATGGCCTCGTCCACCAGCACCGAGTCGGCCTCGTCGACCAGCGCGACGGACGGCTCCGGCTGGACGAGGTCGGCGGCGTCGGTGCAGAGCCGGTCCCGCAGAAGGTCGAACCCGACCTCGCTGACCGGCGCGTACGTCACGTCGGCCCGGTACGCCGCGCGGCGCTCGTCGGGCGTGGACGACTGCCCGACCCAGCCGACGGTGACGCCGAGCATCGTGTAGAGCGGGCGCATCCACTCGGCGTCGCGGCGCGCCAGGTAGTCGTTGACCGACATGACGTGGACCCGCCGGCCGCGCAGCGCGTACCCGGCGGCGGCCAGCGCGCCCGACAGGGTCTTGCCCTCGCCGGTGGCCATCTCGGCGACGTGCCCGGACAGCAGCGCCAGCGTCCCGATCAGCTGGACGTCGTAGGGCCGCTCCCCCAGCGTCCGGCGGGCGGCCTCGCGGCCGAGGGCGCACAGCTCGGCGAGGTCCTCCTTCTCGCGGAGGGCGGAGGCGGCGGCGGTCAGCTCGGCGTCCGGCAGGTCCCGGACACGAGGCTCGCGCTCGCCCGCCTCGTCCACCAGCGCGCGCAAGGGCGCGAGGTCGACGCTGCCGGGCTTCTGCACGAGCCGCCGCAGCCGGTCACGCAGCGCCATGGCGGCCCCTCGGTTCTTCACTCACGGTTCCCCCAACGGCGGATACGCGACGGTCGTTCCCCCATGATCTCAGGGGGAACCCCGGCGGCGGCACGGGCGTTCTACGCTGATGGTCTGACCTCGAATTCATCCCTCGGACGGACCCCCCGCACCCGTCTCGTTTGAGAGCATGGAGGCATCACGGGGTTTGCGGTGGCCAAGGGGAAAGCGCCACCGCGGAACGGGGTTTCGTCATGACACCTACGGCACGGAAGGCCGCCGCGCTCAAGCGCAGGCGCCAGATCATCAGTCAGACCGTCATCGACCGCGCGCTGAACGACCCGCGGCGCCACAAGGAGGCCGCCGTCGCGGCGGCGTCCGCCAAGTAGGCGCGATAGCGCGCGGAACGATCCACGCGATGCGGGAGCCCCCGGCCGCACCGGCCGGGGGCTCCTCCCGTTCTCAGGACGCCCCGTCCGCGGAGAAGACGTCGTCGCGGGCCTTCTGCAGCGCGGCGTACAGGGCGCCGCGCAGCACCGGGTTGCCCTCCACCTCGGTCACGGCCACGGTCGGCCGGGTCGGGGTGATCCGGCCGACGATCCGCTCTATGCGGGCGGCGAGCGGCCGGCCGCCGGCCCGGCCGAGGCTGCCCGACAGGACGACGAGCCCCGGGTCGAGCACGATGTTGACCGAGGTGACGCCGTAGGAGATGCGGTTGGCGAGCTCGTCCAGGAACGCCCCGCCGCGGTCCTCGTCGGCGGCGGCCGCGCTGACGCAGTCGTAGGCGGTCTCCCCCGCGATCCCGTGCCCGTGCGCGAGCTCGCGGACGGCGTCCGCGCCGACCAGGGCCCCGTAGCCGCCGGACAGGGTCGGGATGCCCCACGACCTCGACTCGGTGACGCCCTCGTCCTTCGGGCCCCGCCGGGCGGCCCCGACCGGCAGCGGCGCCCCCGGGACGGGCAGGTAGCCGATCTCCCCGGCGCCGCCCCACCGGCCGCGGTGCAGCCGGCCGCCCAGCATGACCGAGAGGCCCATGCCGCGGTCGAACCACATCAGCGCGAAGTCGTCGGCGGCGCGCGCGGCGCCGTAGGCCCGCTCGGCGACGGCGGCGAGGTTGACGTCGTTCTCGATGGTCACGTGCCGGCGCAGGTCGGTCCGCAGCGCGGCGAGGACGCCCTCGTGCCAGGTCGGCAGGTCGAAGGCGAACTGGACGTCGCCGGACCGGGGGTCGACGACGCCGGGCGACCCGATGACGAAGGCGCTCAGCCGCGACAGCGCGACCTTGGCGGAGCGGCACGCCTTGACGACGGCGTCGTGGACGATCTTGACCGGCTCGTCGGCGCCGTTCGGGTCCACGGTGACCTGCGCGGTGATGTGCCCGGTGATGTCGGCGACGCCCGCGGTGACCCCGTCCGGCCCGACCTCCAGCCCGGCGACATAGGCGCTGGACGGCACGACGGCGTACAGCGCGGCGTTGGGCCCGCGCCCTCCGGCCTGCTCGCCGACGACCGAGACCAGTCCGCGGTCCTCCAGTCTCGACAACAGCTGCGAGGCGGTTACCTTCGATAGCCCGGTGTGCTCGCCGATCTGGGCACGGGTCAGCGGGCCCCGCTCGACGAGCAGGTCCAGCGCCGCACGGTCGTTGAGCTCACGCAGCAGCCTCGGCGTTCCCGGGCGTCTGGCCATGCCGGCCCCCTAGATGTCTCAATCCGCTAACGAGCAGTTTTGTTTAGGAAAGTTTCTTGTTAGTTTACGCCCAAGCGCCGACCGGCCCGGTACCCCGGACCGGAGGCGCGCGCAGAGCGCGGACTGGCGAGCAGGGCGCCCGCGAGCGATGCGAAAGCGAGAAGGACATGGCCAGGACCTTAAAGGGTCGGCGCCGTCTCCCTCGCACGCAGGCCATAAGGCCGCGCGAGGCGACGCCGGAAAGGATCCCCCAGTGAAGTACATCAAGGTTGCGGCCGCAGCGGCCGCGATCGCCCTGGCCGCTACGGCCTGCGGCGGCGACAGCAAGGACGACAAGGCCGACGCGGGCAAGGACCCCGCGCAGCTCAAGGTCTGGATGATGGGAGACGGGACGCCCGAGCAGACCAAGTTCCTCGACACCGTCGAGACCGACTTCAAGCAGAAGCACCCGGGCACCGACGTCCAGATCAAGTACGTGCCGTGGCCGCAGGTCGCCACCACCTTCCAGAAGGCGGCGGCGGGCGGCGAGGGGCCGGACGTCACCGAGCTCGGCAACACCGACGTCCAGTCCCACGTCGAGCAGGGCAGCCTGGCCGACGTCACCGACCAGTTCAACGGCTGGGCGGACGGCAAGACGCTCAACAAGACCGCCCTCGGCAACGACACCGCCGACGGCAAGATCTACGCGGTGCCGTGGTACGGCGGCGTCCGCGGCGTCTGGTACCGCACGGACTGGTTCCAGGAGCTCGGCATCCAGCCGCCGAAGACCTGGGCGGACCTGACCGCCGCGGCCAAGAAGGTGCAGGACTCCAAGAAGGTGCCCGGCATCGGCATCCCGAGCGACCAGACCAACGCGCTGCTCAGCTTCATCTGGGGCAACAACGGCGCGGTGGCCGTCGAGGACGGCAACGGCGGCTGGAAGGGCCAGCTCGACCAGCCCCAGGCCGTCGAGGCGGTCAAGTACTACGCCGGTCTCGTCAGCACCGAGAAGGTCGCGCCCGAGAAGTACATCGGCAAGAACGAGCTGGAGGGCCCGCAGCGCGACTTCGCGCTCGGCAAGCTCGGCATGTACATCGACGGCAGCTGGGCCCTGAAGGAGATGAAGAAGGTCTCCGACAAGGACTCCGACAAGTGGGGCGTCTTCCCGATCCCGACCAAGACCGGCGGCAACGCGCCGGTCATGGCGGGCGGCTCCGATCTCGCCGTCTGGAAGGACAGCAAGGCCAAGACCGCGGCGTTCGACTACATCACCGTCCTGAACAACGCCAAGAACGCCAAGGCGTGGGCCGACTACAGCGGCTTCTCGTCCATGCGCTCGGACGTGAAGTTCTCCGACCCGAAGCTGGAGATCTTCACCGAGATCGCCACCAACACCAAGTTCCCCCCGATCGGCCCCGGCTGGGCGGAGTTCGAGCAGGCCAAGAAGGTGCTGCCGAACACCGTCAAGGCGATCATGCAGGGCAAGAACGCCGACGAGGAGCTGAAGAAGGCGAACGAGCAGGCCAACACGCTGCTGAACCCGTAGTACCCAGCTGATCGGAACGTCCATGCTCGACACCGCTCCCGCGGTGCGGAAGTCGCCCGGCCGGAGGTCCTCCGGCCGGGCGCGTCCCCGCCGCCGGCCCCGTTTCGGGCCCTACCTGCTGATCGCGCCCACCGTGCTCGTGATCGCCGCCCTGATGTTCTGGCCGATGATCCAGATCGGGATCATGTCGTTCCAGAAGGTCGGCAACCGCCAGTTGCGCGGCGAGCCGGCCGAGCAGGTGGGCACCGGGAACTTCACCAAGATCCTCAATGACCCGTTCTTCTGGCAGACCTTCAAGCACACCGTCCTGTTCGCCGTCGTGGCGGTCAGCCTGACCATGCTCATCGGGACGCTGATCGGGCTGCTGCTCCACAAGCTCGGCAAGAAGATGTCGGGCTTTGTGGCCGGCGGCGTGATGGTCGCCTGGGCGACCCCGCCGGTCACCGCCGCGATCATCTTCAGCTGGCTGTTCGGCACCACCGGCGGCCTGGTCAACTGGTTCCTCGACCTGCTGCCGGACTTCCTCGTCGGTGGCGGCTGGCTCGACTACAACTGGTTCGCCACGCCGCTGTCCACCTACACCGTTCTCACCGTCTGCGTCGTGTGGCAGGCGTGCCCGTTCGTCGCCGTGTCCGTGCTGGCGGGGCTGAAGAGCGTCCCGGGCGAGCTGTTCGAGGCGGCCCGGGTGGACGGTTCCGGCCCGTGGCGGACGTTCTGGAGCATCACCTACCCGATGCTCAAGCCGATCTTCATGGTGCTGCTGGTCATGTCGATCATCTGGGACTTCAAGGTCTTCACCCAGCTGTTCATCATGTCCGGGCTGGCCAACCGCGACGCGTTCAACCTGTCGCTCTACGCCTACTCCGAGGCGTTCGGCTCGCTCAATCCGAAGCTCGGCATGGGCTCGGCGATCGCGCTCGTGCTCACGTTCATCCTGCTCATCGTCACCGCCCTGTACGTGCGGGTCATGGTCCGTCAGGGGGAGACGCGATGAGGTCGTCGCTGCCGCGCAAGATGATGCTGAACGGGACGGGCCTGCTCGTCTTCGTCCTCGCGGTCTTCCCCGTCTTCTGGATGGCGTCCACCGCGTTCAAGCCGAACACCGAGATCTTCAGCACGACGCCGAAACCGCTGCCCGCCCACCCCACGCTCGAGCACTTCGACCTGGTGCTGAACGGCGGCATCGCCGAGGTCTCCTTCTGGGAGTACTTCGCCAACAGCGCGATCCTCGCGATCGTCACCGTCGTCGTGTCCGGCCTGCTCGCGCTGCTGGCCGCCACGGCCGTCGCCCGCTTCCGCTTCCGGTTCCGCACGACCTTCCTGGTCATGCTCCTGGTGGTGCAGATGGTGCCGCTGGAGGCGCTGGTCATCCCGCTGTTCCTCGACCTGAAGCAGCTCGAGCTCTACAACAGCCTGGCGGGGCTCGCGCTCGTCTACATCGGCTTCGCCGTGCCGTTCGCGATCTGGATGCTGCGGGGCTTCGTCGCCGCGGTGCCGCGCGAGCTGGAGGAGGCCGCCGCGATCGACGGCGCCGGCCCGGTCCGGACGTTCTTCACGGTCATGCTCCCGCTGGTCGCGCCCGGACTCGTGGCGACCAGCATCTTCTCCTTCATCACCGCCTGGAACGAGTTCATCTTCGCCTACACCTTCCTGGAAGACCAGGACAAGTACACCCTGCCGATCATGCTGCAGTTCTTCTTCGGCCGCAGCGGCAACGCCTGGGGGCCCATCATGGCAGCGTCCACGCTGCTCACCATTCCCGTCATCGCCTTCTTCCTGATCGTCCAGCGCCGCATGGTGTCCGGCCTCACCGCCGGGGCGGTGAAGGGGTGACGACCGACGACATCGCGACCACGGCGGAGATCGCCCGGCTGGCGCGCGGCACGCTGCTCCCGTCGTTCCCCGGGGCGACCGCGCCGCGCTGGCTGCTGGACGAGCTGGAGGCCGGCCTCGGCGGCGTCACGCTGTTCGCCCTCACCGGCAACGTGCCGAGCCCCGAGTCGCTCGCGGCGCTCACCGCGCAGATGCGCAAGGCGGGCGACCCGTTCGTCACGATCGACGAGGAGGGCGGCGACGTCACCCGGCTCGGCGGCCACGCCACCGGCAGCCCCTACCCCGGCAACGCCGCGCTCGGCGCCGTGGACGACCCGGAGCTGACCCGGCGCATCTACCGCTCCCTGGGCGCCGAGCTGGCCGAGGTCGGCGTCAACTTCAACTTCGCGCCGTCGGTGGACGTCAACACCGCCGACGACAACCCCGTCATCGGGACCCGCTCGTTCGGCTCCGACCCGGAACTGGTCGCCCGGCACGCCGCCGCCTCGGTCACCGGGACGCAGGAGGCGGGCGTCGCGGCCTGCGCGAAGCACTTCCCCGGCCACGGCGCCACGGTGGACGACTCGCATCTGTCGATCCCGCTCGTGGACGCCGACCTCGCGCTGCTGGACCGCCGCGAGCTTGTCCCGTTCCGGGCCGCGATCGCCGCCGGCACCCGCGCGGTGATGACCGGCCACCTCAACCTGCCCGCGATCACCGCGGGCGTGCCCGCCACCCTGTCGCACGCCGCGATCACCGGGCTGCTCCGCGAGCACCTCGGCTACCAGGGCGTGATCGTCACCGACGCGCTGGACATGCAGGGCGCGAGCGGCGCGATCGGCATCCCGGAGGCGTCCGTGCGGGCCCTCATCGCAGGCGCCGACCTGCTGTGCCTCGGCCCGCACGAGCACGCCGAGACCGTCGAGGCGACGCTCGCCGCGATCGACGAGGCGGTGCGGGAGGGGCGGCTGCCGCCCGCGCGGCTGGCCGAGGCGGCCGAGCGGACCGCGCGGCTGCGGGAGTGGCTCGCCGGGCACAGCCCCGCCGCCGTGGACCGGGCCGCCGGCCTGGCGGCCGCCCGCCGCGCGCTGCGTGTCACGGGAGCGCTCCCAGGCTGGGACGGGCCGCCGCTGGTCGTCGAGACGGAGTCCACCGGCAACATCGCCGTCGGTCCCACGCCGTGGGGACTGGGGCCGTGGGCGCCCGACGCCGTCCGGACCGACGGCGCGGACGGGGCGGTCGACGGGCTCCTGGACCGCGCCAAGGGGCGCGGCCTGATCGTCGTCCTGCGGGACGCGCACCGGCACGCGGGCCAGCGCGCCCTCACCACGGCGCTGCTGACGGCCCGCCCCGACACCGTGGTCGTGGAGATGGGTCTGCCCGTCTGGCGCCCCGGATCGGCCGTCTACCTGGCCACCTACGGCGCCGCGGCCGCCAACGCGCAGGCCGCCGCCGAACTGCTCGGCCTGACCGGCTCCCCGGCCGCGGCCGGCTAGACCCGCGGCGCGCCCGCCGGACTCAGAGCCCGGTTCCAGCGGGCGCGCCGCGCCACACCCCGGACGCAGCCCGACGCACACCGCGTCGCATATCGGTCGTACACCGCGTCGCACACCGAGCCGCGAGGGGTGCCGCGTGCCAGGTCGCGGGCGGCGTCCGGTCCGTGGCCGGGCCCGACCGGTCCGGGCGGCGAGGGATAATGCGTATATGCGACTGTCCGCCCGGGTCGACTATGCGTTGCGCGCCTCCGCCGAACTGGCGGTCGCCGGGAGTCACCCGGTGACCGCGGTCCAGCTCGCCGAGGCCCAGCAGATACCGCCCAAATTCCTCGAGAACATCCTCGGCCAGCTGCGCCGGTCCGGCATCATCCGGAGCCAGCGCGGCCCCGAGGGCGGCTACTGGCTGGCGCGGCCCGCCGAGCGGATCTCCCTCGCCGACATCATCCGCGCCATCGACGGGCCGCTGCTCGGCGTCCGGGGCGAGCGCCCCGAGCACGTCGGCTACCAGGGGCCCGCGCGGTCCCTGCAGGAGGTGTGGATCGCGCTGCGCGCCAGCGAGCGCGCCATCCTGGAGCAGGTCACGCTCGCGCACATCGCGGCCGGGGAGCTGCCCGCGCCCGTAGCCAAGCTCACCGAAGACCCGTCCGCCTGGGAGAGCCCCACCCTGATCTGATCGCCCGGGATCCGCCCCGGAGGGGAGAGGCCAGTGCCGGAAGGGGACACCGTCTGGTTGACGGCCCGGCGGCTGCGCGAGGCGCTCGCCGGGCGGGCGCTCACGCGCTCGGACTTCCGCGTCCCCCGGTTCGCCACCGCCGACCTGCGCGGGCGCACGGTCCTGGACACCGTGCCGCGCGGCAAGCACCTGCTCACCCGGGTCGAGGACGGGCTGACCGTGCACACGCACCTGCTGATGGAGGGGCGCTGGCAGATCCGCCGGCCGGGCCCCGCCCCGCGCGACCACCGCGTCCGGCTGGTGCTGGGCAACGCGGACTGGCAGGCGGTCGGCTACTCGCTCGGCATCGTCGAGCTGCTGCGGACCGCCGAGGAGGACCGGGCGGTCGGCCATCTCGGGCCCGACCTCCTCGATCCGTCCTGGGGGCCGGAGCCGGCGGCGGAGGCCGTCGCGCGGCTGGCCGGGCAGCCGGCGCGGCCCATCGGCGATGCGCTGCTCGACCAGGCGCTGCTCGCCGGGATCGGCAACGTCTACAAGGCCGAGGTCCTGTTCCTGCGGGGCGTGAACCCGTGGGCCCCTGCCGGGGACGTCCCCGACCTCGCGGCGCTCGTGGAGCTGTCTCACCGGCTCCTGGACGCCAACAAGGAGCGGCACGGCCACATCACCACCGGCGACCGGGGACGCGGCCGCGAGCACTGGGTGTACGGGCGGGCCGGGCGCCCGTGCCGGCGCTGCGGGACGCGGATCGAGCGCGCGGAGCAGGCCGGCGAGCGCGTCACCTTCTGGTGCCCCCGCTGCCAGCCCGCCCGGCACTAGGTCCGTACAGCCGTGGGGGGGGGGGGGCCCCCCCCCCCCGCCCCCCCCGCGCCGGGGGGGGAAAGCGAGGGGGGGGGGGGAAACACAAGAGGGTAGAGACAAAGGC